>JBNJDY010000004.1:0-58800 GCA_051745305.1 Thermoplasmatota archaeon | reverse complement strand
TCCATGCCATTTACCAGTGCGTAAAGATATGCTTCATTCTCAGGGGTGCGTCTAAGTGGGGCGATTCTAGGAACAAGACCTTCCTTTACGATCTCATGAGGTCCTAAACGGGCCATCTTCTCCATATCACCTCGACAAAAATTCATCAGCAAAGATTGTGAAGTATCATCGAGGTTCAAACCTGTTGCTAACACATCTGCTCCGGCATCTTTAGCCATCTTGTTCATCAGCCATCTTCTTAGAACACCACAGATGGAACATGATTTTTGTGAATTATCTTCATCTAACATTTCATCGAGAGTCTGGCTAAAAGAATCTTCAAAAGAGCGTATCTCATAATCAACACCCAATCTTTCGTACTCTTCTATGGCAATTTCTAAACTGCTAGCGCGATAACCTTCTATGCCCTCATCGATGGTTATGCCGAATATATCACAATCACGACGTTCACCGACGATCTTGTGGATCATCCTTAAAGCAACTATACTATCTTTACCACCTGACACCGCGACACCGATCCTATTCACTTTACTCAAATCGACCTGTTTCCTGAACTCTTTAAAAACTCTAGATTCAAAGAAATCGATGAAATGCTCTTTACAAAGATGCTGACCGCTGTAACGGATATAGGTCACTGCTTTATTTCTGCATCGACTGCAGTTCATAGCTTTCCCAATCTAGGTGTTGTATAAAATTATAGCGGACAATTGACTTGACTTACAGATTTATATCACTTTATAGAGGTGATTATCTTACATAAGGTTTATTTTGCATTAGAAGGATTGTAAATCTATGAAGCTCAAATTGGCCGTGCTAAAAGTTATACTTACGGTCCTATCTGTATTGATATTAATTATTTCCTTTACTAGTGTATTTCCAGCTATGACAGGTGAAATAGACATTGACATCCCATCCGAAGAAGAGATAGAATGGGACGTCCAAGAGAACGACCTCTTATTAAGAGGAGATATGTGGGTGAATAATTCCGGATATTACAGTATGGAAGATATAAACATAAGGGTGGAGATCATCGGTTTCAATCGTTCATTATTTAATGATACGATATATGTTCCATCAGTCGAAAAGGGAGAGAATAAAAGGATTGAACTCGAACTTCAAACCTCATTAGATGATTTTACAGAAGAAGAATTAGAAGATCTTGTATTTGAAGGTATAGACCTTAAAATTATATCAGATATGAATGCCAATTACCCCTTCTCAATACTCCATTTTAATCTAGATTATGAAAGTACAGTTGAATGGGAAGGGTTGGTTGAAACATTGGAGTATAAGGAGGATAATATCGATTTGACATCAAATGCTGAAGGTGCTGTTGTTTCACTTCCATACACGGTTGAAACAAATAAATATCTCTCAGGAGAAAGTATAATCGAACTTGGATTGTACGACGAAAATAAAGAAGAACTCTATTCTAGTACTGAGTTAACCGTACCTCTCGGGGTTTACGAATCAGACACTGTTGATTTTCTTATCGATGATCACTTAATCGAAGAACTGATATTTAACAGCCAGGAATTGGTTTTGACATCTCAAATAGCTTTTAGTGATTTCGATCAGGAGTTTGAAGAGGAAGAAATTTACTTTTGGGAGGCACCAGTGGAAGATTTAGATCTTAAATATAACGAAGCCCATGTTACATATAGCGCAGGTGAAACCACATTATATTTGCCATATCAAGTTAACACACCTAGACTCTCCGGGGAAGCTATTGTCGATATCGTTATGTTGGATGGAGAAAGAAATAATAGATATTCTTCCGATGAACAGATGATACCGCTAGGAAGCGATTATCATGGCGAATTGAACTTTTCAATAGATGAGCAGGATTCTGAAAAATTCATAACTACAAGTCATTTATTATTATTCGATATGGACATTCATCTTATAGATGATGATATCTCCTTTAATACCCATGAAACATACGAATGGGGGGCACCATTGAATGACCTAGAAATAGGGAACATAAGATATGATCTAACAACAGGGACAGGGTCTGCTACGTTTTCATTCATAAACGACAGTCCTCGTAGATTAGAAATGGAATTAGATATCTCTATCTACGACGAAGACGACATAGAAATCGGATCTAAATTTATATCATATCAAGATAATCAAGATTATATTGTAAATTCAGGAGAAGAATTCATAGATACAATAGAAACTGAAGTCGATGATGTACCATCATATGCACTGGTCACTTTCACCGACGACAATACTGGAATGCAGTTAGAGAAAAGAGTGGAGGTAGATTGAAATGAAAGAATCGGAGAAACATCCGATAAAGGCAGCTCTATCCTTTGTACTTTCGTTGATTTTTTTTGTGATCATCGTATGGATAGGTATCTCAATGGCCACTTCAGCTATCCCAGAAATAGAACATATCTTCCAAAACACCGCCACTTATGCTGTGTTGATCGGCATTCCCCTTGCTATAACTATTGGAATTGGCAACTATTTTAGTAAGGATGATAAAAAGAGACTTGCATTTGGTATGGTCAGCACTGCGATTTTGATAATCTATTTTGTATTTGTTTTGAGAAGTGTAAATCTAGGATATCAAGGAGAAGAATATGCCTATCTGATCACCATTCCGGGCATCATCATTTTGACAGTTATAGCCTGCATAATCCGTGGAGCGATATATGGTATAGAATACTATGTATACCAAAAAGAATCGTCACAAACACCTGAAAAAAGTGATATACAGTACTACTAAGTTACATCAAGATATTTATACACCCCCAAGTTTATGTGTGAAACATGATAGACGATATAAAGGTAACTAGGCATATAACGGAGCGATATTTTAGGGAATTTTCAAAACATACTGAGAATGATGTTGCGATAGCTGGAGCAGGTCCAGCTGGGTTGGTAGCTAGTCGCTATCTTGCAGAGAAAGGTTACAACGTAGCCATCTTCGAGAGAAAATTATCACCCGGAGGAGGTATGTGGGGTGGAGGTATGGGTTATCCTGTCGTTGTCGTTCAGGAGGAATCCGTTCAGGAACTCGAAAAAATTGGCGTGAAAACTACCGATGTAGGTGATGGCTATTACACTGCAGACTCGATCGAATGTGTGAGTAAACTTCTCTCCGCAGCGATCGATGCTGGGGCACGTCTTTTCAACCTTGTTACAGTAGAAGATGTTCTCTATGAATGTGATAAAGTGAATGGCTTCGTCATCAATTCTTCATCGATAGAGGTCGCAGGACTACATGTAGATCCTATCACGATCAGGGCAAAAGCTTGTATAGACGCTACTGGCCATGATGCAGAAGTTTGTAATATAGTGAATCGAAAAGTGGGATCTCTTGAAACCGATACAGGTGGAATCGCTGGTGAAAAATCCATGTGTGCAGAAATAGGTGAAAAAACAGTAGTTGAGAATACTCAAGAAGTTTTCCCAGGATTGTGGATAACAGGTATGTGCGCAAATGCAGTTATTGGGGCACCAAGAATGGGACCGATATTCGGTGGAATGCTCCTTTCAGGTAAACGAGTGGCTGAACTTATAGACAAAAAACTTACTGAGTAGGGAAAGTAATATATGAGAGCAGTTTGTAATCTAAATAGTGTTTGAAACATGGCTACTGAAGATAATGTTACGAAACAAGAGAACGTCACTCAGTTCAGTAAATTAAAGAGTATGCAGTTTCCAAGAACAGTAGTCGTAGGTAGTGATGCTATACAGTATATAGCAAAAACCATAAAATCACTTAAATTACAAAATCGAGCTCTGATCATCTGTGACGGGACCACTAGGGAAATTGCAGGTGATGAAGTTAGCGATCTTCTTGAAGAAAAGAACTTTAACACTAACATATATGAAATAGAAAATGCTTCACAGAAAACCGTTGACGATATAACAGAAAGCTCCAAGGATGAATACGATTTTTTCCTTGGTGTAGGAGGCGGGAGACCTATAGATGTGGCTAAATACTCGTCATATCTTTTAGATATACCTTTTATAAGTATCCCGACCGCTGCTTCACACGATGGGATAGCTTCCGGAAGAGCATCTATAGATAGAAATGGCAATAAAAAATCCGTCGCGGCACAGTCCCCATTAGCAGTAGTGGCGGATACGAGTATTATCGCAAACAGCCCTTACAGGTTGTTAGCTTCAGGTTGTGCAGATATAATAGCCAACGAAACAGCGGTCTTAGACTGGCAATTGGCAAAAAGACTAAGAAACGAATCCTATTCCCATTATGCTGCAAATCTTTCCAAGATGACCGCTTCATCTTTGATAGATAATGCTTACAGCATCAAACCGGGATTGGAAGAAAGTGCATGGTTAGTGGTCAAAGCATTGGTCAGTTCAAGTGTTGCTATGAGCATTGCTGGGTCATCAAGACCTGCAAGTGGTGGTGAACACAAATTCAGCCATTCTTTAGACGAACTCTTAGTTAAACCAGCACTACATGGAGAACAATGTGGTGTAGGAACGATCATAATGATGTACCTGCACGGAGGGGACTGGAAAAGGATAAAGAACGCACTAGAAATGGTTGGTGCTCCAACTACAGCTAGAGGGTTGGATCTAACTGAAGAGGAAGTTATCGAAGCTCTTATCCATGCACCAGAGATAAGACCTGAAAGATATACTATTTTGGGGAATCGGAGGATGAAAAGAGACGCTGCAGAAGAAGCTCTCAAAGAAACTGGAATAATCTAAAAAAAAGAGGTGAATAAATGACAGAAGTGACTCTGATAGGTGAACATTTAGCTGAAGAAGGTTTAGAATTTGTTTTTGGAGGATGTTTATCCAAATGTAAAAGCTGTGAAATCAAAAACTCCTGCTGTGGTTTAGAAAAGAATAGATGGTATAAAATAGTTGGAATCAGAGATAAAAAACATAAGTGCAAAGTCCACCACGGTGATGTACAGGTTGTGGAGGTTGAAAAAATACCGATTAAAACCGCAGTATCTGGGAGGACGGTTATAGAAGGATCAGTGGTTACATTCGAAAGGAAAGATTGTAAACAACTAGAATGTGATCATTACAGATTATGCCATCCTTCTGGTATAGGTAATAAGCAGAAATACAATGTCAAAGGTGTAGGTAAAAAAATTAAATGTGGAAAAGGTTACTCCCTAAAAGAAGTAGAATTAATCTGAACTCCACTTATCTTTAATTTTGTCGAATAAACCTTTTTCTTTCTTTTTTTCAATCTTCTCGAATTCCTTTAAAAGATCTTTCTGTTCCTGGTTCAACTTCTCGGGGATTTTTACTTTTACTTTAACGATCTGATCACCTTGTGTATCATGTCTAGTGGGTAATCCCTTTCCACCGAGTCTTAAGTTTGTTCCATGTTGTGTTCCAGGAGGTATGTTTAATTTCACGTTTCCTTTCAATGTGGGTACTTTTATCTCATCACCTAGTGCTGCTTGTGTCATGGAGATAGGAACATCCATGAATAGATGAGGGCCTCTCTTTTGGAAAATCTCATGGGGTTTCACCCGAATCAATATGTACAGATCTCCTGGAGTAGCTCCTCTTGGGCCTGCATCACCCTTACCAGGAACACGTAACCTACTACCATCTTCAGCTCCTGGTGGAACTTTAATATTGATAGTCTCTCTTTTTTGAACTCTTCCTTTTCCATCACACTTATCACAAGGATTTTCAACTATCTCTCCGGTACCCCCACATTTGGAACAACTAGTAACGGTTATAAGTTGTTGAATCCCTCTTCTCTGAACCTGTCTAACCTCTCCTCTACCATCACATTCTGGACATCTCTTAGTACCGCCAGATGTACTTCCTGTACCATCACATGCATCACATGGGGCTTTTCTGTTAAGTTTAATCGTTTTTTCCGTTCCGTCATGGATATCTTCCAATGTAACTTCCACGGTCGCCCTTAAGTCACTTCCACGCCTCTGTCTAGCCCTACCAGTGCTTCTTCTCCTACCAAAAAAATCAGAAAAAATATCTTCAAATCCACTTGATCTCCTGCCGCCAAAGAAATCAGAAAAAATATCCTCTAAATCATCTCTATGCGAAAAATCCTGCCAGGTGAAATCTCCTTGACTAAACTGATCTTTTACTCCAGCCTCTCCATATCTATCATAACGCTCCCTTTTGTCCTCATCAGCTAATACTTCATAGGCTTCGGAGATCTCTTTAAACTTCTCTCTTGCCTCATCTGGATTGTCTGGATTTTTATCGGGATGATACATCTTAGCTTTCTTACGATATGCTTTTTTAATCTCATCTTTAGATGCATCTTTGTCGACACCTAATGTATCGTAATAGTCTTTTGCCATGTTGTCACTTCAGATATATACATAATATAAAAAGAAAGGGGTTTGGTTTTATTCTTCTTCGTCGACAACTTCGTAATCTGCATCGACTACGTCCTCATCTTCATCCGAAGAAGATTGCTGCTGTGCTTGTTGTTGTGCGGCCTGTTGTTGAGCCGCCTGCTGCTGTGTAGCTTGCTGTTGAGCTGCTTGTTGTGCTTGATACATCTGTTTACCGATCTCCTGAACTTTTTTGGACAGTTCTTCCTTCTTTTTCCGTATCTTATCTATATCATCTTCTTCTAGAGCTTCTTTTAGTTCATCGACTTTTTCCTGTATCTCGTTTTTGATCGATTCATCGACCTTATCTCCGACTTCTTCTAACGTCCTTTCTGTTGAATCTACAAGAGTCATCGCTTCGTTCCTATCGCGTATCTCTTGTTTCTTTTCTTCGTCCTCTTCTGCGTGCTGTTCAGCTTCCTGTTTCATCCTTTCGATCTCATCTTCTGAAAGTTGGCTTGTTGATTCAACTGTGATACTCTCCTGTTTTCCTGATGCTTTGTCCTCAGCAGATACATTCAATATTCCGTTCTCATCCATCTGGAAGGTCACTTCTATCTGAGGTACTCCTTTGGGTGATGGAGGTATACCTGTTAAAGTGAATCTTCCCAGGCTGTGGTTGTCCTTAGCCATGGCTCTTTCCCCCTGTACTACATGGATCTCAACCGTTGTCTGGTTGTCCTGTGCAGTGGTAAATATCTTACTTTCTTCTGTGGGAATGGTCGTGTTCCGTTCTATAAGCTGAGTTGTTACTCCTCCGAGTGTTTCAACACCTAGAGAAAGTGGAGTAACATCGAGTAGAACTATATCATCTGTAACATCACCCGAGATAACACCAGCTTGGATAGCGGCACCGACGGCAACGCATTCATCCGGATTGATCTTCATATGTGGTTCTTTCTTGAAATAATCTTTAACTAATTCTTTGATAGCTGGTAGTCGTGTAGAACCACCGACCATGATCACTTCATCGATATCTCCGATATCTAATCCTGCATCATCCATAGCTATCTGCAGTGGTTTTTTGGTCTTATCGACCAGTCCACGCGTCATGTTCTGGAATTTTCCTCGTGTAAGTTCTAAGTCAAGATGTTTCGGTCCACTGTCATCTGCAGTTATGTAAGGTAAGTTGATCTCAGTTTTCTCCCTGGTCGATAGTTCTTTTTTGGCTTTTTCAGATGCTTCTGTGATCCTCTGAAGGGCTTCTCTGTTATCACTAAGATCTAATCCATGCTCTTTTTTGAATCGCTCTAAACACCAATCCACGATCTTCTGAGTCCAATCGTCCCCGCCTAGCTGTGTATTACCAGAAGTAGAAAGTACCTCGTAAACTCCGTCACCGACTTCAAGTATAGAAACATCGAAGGTTCCTCCACCTAAGTCGTACACAAGAATAGTTTCAGCTTTATCCTTCTCTTCCATCCTATAAGCCATGGAAGAGGCAGTGGGTTCGTTTAAGACACGGTCCACTTTAAAGCCAGCGATCTCTCCTGCATTTTTGGTAGCTTCTCTCTGCGGTTCATTGAAGTAAGCTGGAACAGTAATAACAGCTCTATCAACTTTCTCACCTAAATAATCTTCAGCATCTTTCTTCATCTTCTGAAGTATCATAGCAGATATCTCTTCAGGTGTGTACTTTTTACCTTCGATATTCACTTTGTAATCAGTGCCCATCTTTCTTTTGATCGAAGCGATAGTTCTATCTGGATTTTTTACCGCTTGTCGTTTAGCCAACTCTCCAACTAACCGTTCTCCATCGTCTTTGAAAGCCACTACGGAGGGGGTTGTCCTTTCACCTTCAGAATTGGTGATTATCGTAGGTTCTCCACCTTCCATAACAGCCATCGCCGAGTTTGTCGTTCCTAAATCTATTCCTAATATTTTAGACATATTATCACCTATCTTTAATTTGCAACTTTTACTTTAGCAGGTCGTATGACCTTTGAATTCAATTTATAACCTTTTTCAAACTGTTCAATGACTAAATCCTTATCATCTTCATTTTTAGCATCTACAGACATTACGCATTCATGGAATCTAGGATCGAATTGTTCCCCTTCAGCATCGAATTCTTCTAACCCATGCTCTTTTAAAGTCCTGTAGAATTTCTTGTATATCATCTCGACACCGTCAAGGTCCAATTTGTCGTCCGAATTTAAAGCCCTTTCAAAGTCACCCAGTACACCTAAAAGATCGACCATCAGATCTTCTGTCGCCCGTTCGATGATCCTCTTTTTTTCACGTAATGTCCTTTTTCTGTAATTATCGAAATCCGCCATCACCTTTTTCAAAGACTTCTCCAGTTCATCTACTTCTTCCTCTAATTGTTCTTTAGTGAGCTCTTCTAACTCCTCATCGGATGTCTCTTCTATTTCAATTTCTTCGCTAACCTCTTCAGGTTCTTCATGTTCTTCTTCTTCCTCATTTTTACTTTCCTTTTCACTCATATTACCACACTAATTTATCTCTATAGATTTACCATGAGGTTCCTGTTTCTTCTTCAACTTCACTTCAAGGACTCCGTTATTGTAACTAGCTTCAGAATCGTTCACATCTACCATACAAGGTAGATCGATAGTAGTCTTGTATTTCCGCTTACTATCTACGTTCAAAATCATCTTACTGTCTTTTACTTCGATGTCTATGTCTTCCTTTTCTACACCAGGTATATCGATGGTAACCATTACTTCATCATCGACTTCCTGTACATCGGTTAACGGTGTCCATTCTGATTTTTGGGACTCATCCTGTTTATGTAAGAAGTAATCTTTTGCATTACCGAATTCTTGGATCTTCGGTTTACCATTAGGGCCCGTTCTTACTGAAAATCCATAAACGAATGGATCTTTATCTTGCCTGTTAAATCCCCTGCTTATCATTTCATCCATCAATTTCTGCATTCTTTCAAATTCTTTATCTATATTTTGGATTCCAAATATGTCTCTGAACGGGTCTCTTCTCTTTTTCTTATCTTCTTCATCATCTTCATAATTCATATCTATCACCATAACTCGGTTTTTTCTTTCAAATTATCTATAATTTCTTTCATCTTATCTTCTCTAATTTCGAAATCCTTAGCTAATTTTTTAGGGTCTCTATGACCCGTATCCAGTATATAATATAATACGAATCGTTCCTTGTAATCGTCAAAATTATCATATATATATTCATATCCCTTAGAAAGTGCCATTTCTTTTAATTTTAAGAGATACTGACGCCTCTTCTTTAGGTCTTCGATTTCGCATTCTATTTCTTTTATAATTTCTCTTTTTCTTTTCAAAAACCCCTCTTTCTGATCTAAATCTATATTCTTTTCGATATTTTCATAACCTTCGATCTTTTCGAACTTTAAATCATCGACTTCAGTCCGAAATAGAGTTGGACCTAAATCGATCCTCAACGAGAATTCTCTATTGACCATGTATGTTTTAGTGGGTGGTCCTCCACGGTTACTTTTTCCAACTTTTGAAACCACTAGCCCCGCTTTTTCCATAGTCTTAAGATGTTTGGAGATCGCCTGTTGGCTAGTATTCAGTGTCTCAGATATCTGTAAAGGATAGTGTTCCTCCCTTGACAGTCTTTCAAGTATCTTTCTCCTTGTAGGATTTTGGAGGATGCGTATGATCTTATCAAATTCTTCTTTCGGGCTCATAATAAATCAAATAAAGGGTTTTGAAAAAGGGATTAGGTTTATTCGATGTCGACCTTTATTCCCTCTTTCTTCTCTTTCTCTTTCTTCGGTATGCGGATATCTAGTACACCCTTCTTATAGGATGCTTTAGTTTCCTCCGAGATCACTTCATCAGAAAGAGGTAATTCTCTGTAGAACGACCTATAACCTCTTTCTCTCCTTACGTAATCTTCACCTTCTTCCTTCTTCTCTTGTTCCTTCTCCGCTTTGATCGTTAACTTATCTTCAGTGATCTCCAATTCTATGTCGTCTTTGTCGAGTCCCGGTATCTCCGCCTGGATAGAGTATTGATCACCAAGGTCTCGTATATCCAAGGCCGGTGATCTGAAACCAGTTTCGAAGGACGGCATGAATCTATCTCTTCCCCTTCTCATCAAGGGTTGACCAAAGAATCTCTTGAAGGTTTTATCGATGTCTTCAAACATCCGGTCCATCTCTTCCAACGGCCTGTAGAACCATTCGGATTGACGTTCGGCTAACCCCTTTTCTTCATCTTCTCTTTCTTTGATCTCCTTATCTTCTCCCATTTTCTTCACCTCTATTTAACAACTTCATGTTGTAATATTTGCATTTATTAATTAGACAGAGGTTCTATATAAAGTTTATGGGGAAGTGGGGGTCAACGCTGATGCTATATCAATTCAATCCTAAGACAATATTTAATTACCCATCTATCAATTTCTCATAACAGGAATAGTATGAGAAAAACAAAGATAGTGGCAACTATAGGTCCGGCATCTAACTCTAAAGACACTTTAAAAAAGATGATAGATAATGGTATGGATATAGCCCGTCAAAATTTTTCCCATGGCACTCATAACGAACACAAAAAGATATTCCAAAAGATTCGGTCATTATCCGACGAAGTCGGTATAATGGTGGATACCCAAGGTCCTGAGATCAGGTTAAAAAATATTGATGAGGGAACTACGTTACATAGTGGTGAAATGGTTAAACTTGTTACCGAAAATATCACAGGAGATGAAAGAACGTTACCGGTTGACTATCCCCAAATCGTTAATTATGTTGAAGACGGGGATACCATCCTTATCGATGATGGACAGATTGAAATTCGAGTAGATTCAGTGGATGATGAAATAAATGGGACGGTGATCCATGGAGGACCTGTGCTTTCAAAAAAATCGGTGAATATCCCAGGTAAAGAAGTTGGATTAGAAACGCCTACTGAAAAAGATAAGAAAGATATAAATTTTGGAATGAAAAACAACTTCGACTTTGTCTCAGCTTCCTTCGTCAAAAGTGCTGAAGATGTAAAAAGGATTAGAAAGATCCTATATAAAGAAAACTCGAAGATGGAAATAATCGCTAAAATTGAACACATGAAAGCGGTTGAAAATCTAGAGTCTATTTTGAAAGAGGCTGACGGGATAATGATCGCAAGAGGGGATTTGGGAGTCGAAGTACCAGCATCCGACGTCCCGATGCTGCAGAAAAAGATCATAGAAAAATGTAACATCATGGAAAAACCTGTTATAACCGCTACTCAGATGTTGAAATCTATGACTGAAAGTCCTAGGGCCACTCGTGCAGAAGTATCTGATGTCGCTAACGCCGTCATGGACGGAACTGATGCAGTAATGTTATCCGAAGAGACAGCAGTTGGTCAGTACCCGGTTAAATCTATTCAATTTATGTCCGAGATCATAGAAAAGATGGAGAACTACCTAAAGGGTAGGGTACATCATACGGTAAGTCAAAAAAGTAGTGATATTGCAGATATTATCTCAAAGAACGTTTGGCAGGCCTCAAGGGACACGGATGCAAAGTATATCGTTGCGCATACCTCTTCAGGATATACCGGGAAAAAGATAGCAAAACTCAGACCCGATACAGATATCATCGTTTTTACAAATTCTGAGAAGGTAAGAAGACAATTAAAATTGGTGTGGGGCATAAAGGCATTCTATATGGACTTCCCAGAGCATGTAGATGAAATGATATGTAACTCAGTAGAAATATTGGATAGCAAAAATATGGTCTCTGATGAGGATCTACTGATTTTGACAGCAGGTATACCCGCTCCTATATCGGGAGTAACAAATATGATGGAAATACGAACGGTAAAAAGTATACTAGAAGAAAAACAAGCACTTATTAAAAAAGAAAAAAAGAGGAGGAAATTATCGTGATTAGTGAAACTACTGTTAATTTATTGATCTTTAATCAATAACCTTGCTTATCGAACCCTCATTTCTCGGTTAACATATTCTATCTTCTACCTATTAAACCTTTTCCAACCCAATAGACAAACATGTACATTATTGATATTTATATAGTAGAACTATGTTGAAAATAGATTATATGATCATCCTCTATCATGAAAATCAAGTAATCTAAGAATCGTATAGATGCCATACAATTGTGTGAGCTTTTTTACAATTTTATTTTTGGCTTCTTCTCGATCTTTAATTTTGTACTCTTTAGTCCTAATATGTTCCTGAACGGTTAAAATTCCATTTTCTTCAAGGTCATGGAGTTTAGGATAAACAATACTAGAACTCAGGTCTATGATAAAAGTGTCATTCAACATTGACATTAACTCTTTACCCGTAGCACCTTGTTTAATTTGAATCAGTAATAATAATATCTCTTCTAAACACCAATTTTTTATTGAATCTCTTAAACTCTCTTGATCAAAAAGTTCCTTCGATATAGACTGTACATGTTCTTTTATCTCTTCAAAATCTTGATCTATCATTACCTGCTCAATTTCAATCAACTCGTTGACTACATTATCGAAGTCTGATATATCAAAAAGAGAAATCATGGTTTCTGAATTATTAGGAATTTTGGTTAAAGCAGCATATAACGGCTTTGTGTTTCCATATTTACCCAAAAAATCAAATTTGTAACCTTTTTGACTCAATTTCTCATCTATATTCCTGAGGTCATGCATTTTCTTGACTCTGCTAACGTCTTCTTCACTCACAAATTGAAACCAATCCTTTTTTCCTATTAAATCTTCTTTAGAATAGTTCGATAGTTTCTGAAAACCTTCGTTCGCTAACTGAATTTCCCCTGTTTCATCTATAACTAATAAAGGATAGCGAATATTTTCAAAAATAGTTTCGTATTTTTTTTCGACATTTTTTAGTTCCTTCTTTAAGTCCTCATGGCTTCTTTCGGTAGCTTTTCTATGGATTTCTTGTTCGATAGCCTTGGTTAGAACCTCATACTGTGATATCGGGTCGCCTCCTTTCCTGAAATATCTATCCGCACCTAAGTTAAGTGCTCTCATCGCAATCTTTTCACGGCCTTTTCCCGTAAATATAATAAAAGGTATATCGTTTCCTTTTTCCCTCAATTTCTTAAGTAATTCTAGTCCATCCATGCCCGGCATTTTATAGTCTGAAACTACTATGTCTAAACCGTTTTTATTCAAGCGTTCTAAAGCTTCATCAGCAGACTGGGCTGGAATGACTTCGAAATCCTCATTTTCTTTTTCGAGGACATACTTGGCCTGATCTAAAAGACCTTGGTCGTCATCAACAAACAATATTCTCCTTGGCACAATCAATCATAATTTAAGAATTATATTTAATAATTGTTCAAAATATACTAAAAAAACGCTAAAAAGAAAAAGTGAGGAGGAATTTATCGTGAGTGCGGATCAAAAGAAAAAGTGAGGAGGAATTTATCGTTATATTATGATGTTCTCATCTTCTTGTGTATTTCAAGTAGGGGGTACCTTATTAATATCCCTTTTCTTCAAATCAAAATTCGTTTCGAGACTCGAAACACCATAATTGATGCATAATTTATAAATAACACCTCTTAAACTGTTCCCTCAAGATGACAAAACCCAAAGTTAAAAAGATAAACTCGGGTGTCAAGATATTAGGGGAGTGGGAAGATATCTGTGACTATTCTAGAAAATTGGAATCAGTTATTGAAAAATATTCTAAAGATAAAAAATCAGTCGATGATTTCAACGGATGGAGACCCAGAGAAAAGGAAACAAAGAAAGAAGTCGCAGAGAAAACTGCTGAAAAAGCCTGCATGAATGAAAAACAGGTGGAAAAAGATTTCAACGGTACTGATAGAGAACTAGAAGAGGCTAGTGAAAACATAAAGAAAACAGTAGATGATATTTCTAATGGATCTAACCCCGGAAAGGGAATTAAAGATGCATCTAAAAATATTGGTAAGGTGATAGGTGCAAAATCTATAAAATCCATTAGGAAAATGGAGAAGACGATATACGAAAGGATTATGCTGAAATTCAATCCTTTTTATTTCGATACAGAAGAATTTTCGGTAAACTTGGAAGATAAAAACGGGAATGGTTATGTACTAACTTTCAATATACCTGATGAGGACTTAAGAAAAAAGATTATAAATTCTCTCAAAGATGAGTTTTGATGATCTCACTGTTTTTAACCTTGGTACTTACTGCTTATATCTTTATAGGAGCATCCATAGGTGCTTCAACTGTTCAATCGGCATTTGGACCAGTTAGCTCTTTAGGTACGTTGGGCTTACTGAAATCAACTCTTATTGGAGATATTGTTGCGGGTATAATATCTGTAAGTGGGAGTACTAGTTGAAGTACCCTCTATGCTTACATAAGTAGCTATAGCCAACCGTACTAGGAAAGATTTCTAAAAGATGAACTAATATAGATTGAAATTAAAAAAAGATAAAAAGGAGTTTGAAGTCAGTTTTACTGCTTTGTAGCTCCGACTTCCTCAGCTATATCATGGAGATCTAGAGTTTCCAATTTACCCTTCGTTGGAACACCTTCTAAACTCCATCCTCTAGCGGTGTAGTATCGATCTAGAGCTTTCTCAAAATCCCTTCTTGGTATCTTGGCACCTTTGTTCGGTCCGTAGGGTACCTCTTCTCTGTACATCCTTTCTGGTAATACATCGTCTTCTCTAGTGAATCCTTCTCTAACATTGTATGCTTTCGCAACATTGTGTGATCTCTCTCCAGCTTCTAACAATTCTCCGTTGGTAACGTTCCAACCTGTTATAGCGTTGATAAGACCGAGCTGGTTCTTGTCCATGTAGATACCTCTGGAGAACTTACAGATTCCGGTGATATCAAAAACCATCATCAGGTCTTCCATCATCTTAAGTGGGAATCCCTTTGAAAGGATCTCTCTTCTTTCATAATCTTTGAAATACCAGAAACTACCTCCGTAATCCAATGCGTAGGCGCAGGAAGTCAGATGGTCAGCACCTCTCGGCGCAACAGCCAAAGCGAGACCCATGCCGAACATACCTCTAGCTTCGTATCCTGGAGGTTCCATGCCTTTTATATGGATGGCAAATTTCTCAGAGCCTTTACCCAACATTTCAGCTCCTTCTTTTACACCGTGGAAAAGCAGTTCCCCGAGTTTTCCTTCCTTTTTGCCCATCCTATCGATGGCTTCTACCATTGCTTTTGCATTACCAAATTTCAGGTCAAGGTCGGTATCTAAAAGTCCCTTCTCATTGGCCTCCATAGCCCATGCAACGGTAACTCCAGCGGATATGGTGTCTATACCGAGCTTGTCACATATCTCATTAGCCTTCGCTACAGCTTCGACGTCATCGACACCACAGCAACCTCCTAGTGAGTACTGTGTCTCATACTCAGGCCCATCTATTGCCACATCTCCATAAGGAGTGTCTTCAGCTACAAAATACTGACTGCATGGTTTTGTACAGTATGGACATGGTCTTCTACCATCTCTGTACTTCTCGGTCCATTTTCTGGGATCAATATCGATCCTTCCGGCTTCTGGGTCTTCAAGTTTTTCATAAGCATCTTTGAAGTATCCAGCTTCCCAATTATTTACCGGGAAAGCTCCGATCTCAACGTTCAAAGGATGAAGTGCTTCTCCCGAACCGTATTCCATATCCGTTTTACCTTGTTCAACAGTCTCTTTTCTAAATCCAGAGATGAGTTCATCCATCTTTTCTTTGTCGTGTATAGGATAATCCTTCGTTCCTTTGATACCTATTCCTTTCAAATTCTTAGAACCCATCACAGCTCCGATTCCGCCACGTGCTGCCTGTCTTTCATTACATTCTATAATCGATATCTTTGATAGTTTCTCGCCAGCTGGACCGATAACAGCTGTTTCCACCTTCCCGAACTTTTCTACTATCATGTCGCCTGCTTCATGGGTATTTTTACCCCAGATATCACCGGCTTTTTCGATCTTGACTTCTCCATCTTCGATGATCAATACCGATGGTTCCTCTGCCTTTCCTTCTATTACCAGGATATCAAAACCAGATTTCTTTAGTTCATCACCTATCTTTCCTCCGACTAATGACTTTCCGTATCCGCCAGTCTGTGGACTCTTGAACCCGAACGTGGTCTTGGAACCTGTCGGTACTTTTGGCCCTACAAGAAGACCAGGAGCCATTATCAATTTGTTTTCTTCTGAAAGTGGATCAACTTCAGGTCCTACTTCATCATAAAGTATCTTTCCTGTAAAGCCAGCACCACCGATAAATTTTCTAAGGAAATCCTCCGATAGTTCTTCTGTTTTTGCACTTCCGTCTTTTAAATCTATTCTCAACAATTTTCCCCAATGTCCTGACATCATCATCACCAATTTTTCACATTTCTTCAAATATTTTTTTAATTTCATTTTTACTAGGAGATTTACCTTTGATCTTTAAGTCCCCGTCTACAGCTAAAGATGGTGTTGACATCACACCTTTCTCAGCCATCTCAGCGATATCATCGATCTTGACTATTTTTGCATCTAATGAAAGTTCCTCGACCACCTCTTTAACATTCTTCTCCAACCTTTTACATTTCCTGCAACCAGGACCAAATAATTCTATCTCCATAATAATCACTCTGTTTTTATTTCAATATTCGTTGAACTGGAACATAGATGCGGAATTAATAAAGGTTACGTTTTTAAAAAACCGTTCCTCTAGAAAAATATATTAGTATTATATCAACTGATAAGTTGTGAATTTAGCGGTGTAATGCATGGAGATACCTGATGATATTGAAAAAGAATTGGATGAACAGGGCGGCTTAAAGAATTTGATAGATAAATTAGAAGATAGTTCTATCAATGAAAGATGCCGTATCCATAAAGCACTATCAGATGAGATAAGATTGAAAATTCTTATATTACTAAATGAACAATCTCTCTGTGTTTGTTTGATGAAAGAGATATTAAACATCGCAGATTCAAAATTATCATATCATCTCTCCATCCTAAAAGATGAAGGGCTTATCGAAGGAGAAAGGAGAGCGAATTTTGTTATATATGAGATCACAGACAAAGGAAAGAGATTCTTATAAAAAATTTTCATGTCCATTCAAACTTATTTAATACGAAATAGAGTGCCATCCCGATAATAAATCCAACAGAAATGTTAAAAAACAATGAGAATACAGCCACAACCCCGGTTATGATGTACGACTCTGTTTTAAAAGAATATTTTCCAAGCTCTAGGGCTACAAAAACAAGTAGTGCACCAAAAACAGCCAATGGGAATATCTCTACGAATTGAACACTCGCAAAGAACAGTGCGATTGGGATCAATATCAAGCCACTTATGATATTGGACCCTCCAGTTCTTGCACCATATCTATACTGGGCGGCTAGTCCTCCTGAACCATGGCACATCGGAAACCCTCCCAATATAGGGGAGATTATGTTCATCAGTCCAACCGTCTTAGAAAATTTGTCAGGATCAACTTTTCTTCTAAAAAGGTCGCTCATCAATAAAGAAGTGGCGAGGATTGAATTAGTTATAGTCAAAGGGGTCTGAGGGATAGCGAGTAACCAACCCCCTGTAATAAAATCAGCGGCAGAGGGGATAGCGATAGATGGTAAAGATAGTAATTCGATTGTTGGTACACCAAACTGGGTTATACCTATGATAAATCCTAAAACCAATACGAGTAAAGAAGAAACGTCTGGTAAACTTCTTATCCGGGTGATAATAAAGAAAACTAAGATTATCCCTATAGATATCATCGAAACCAAATAATCCGTAGAAACAAAACCGAAAGATGTCCTCAACAATATAAGAGCTAAACCCAGTTGAATACCTCTGATAACACTTGTAGGAACGATATCCTGTAGACGTTTCATCACTTTAAGATATCCTAAGATTATGAAAAAAATACCTAAAATAATACCCGAAGCTGCGATTTCAGCCCTTGTGAATTGCCCCGCGATGACAATTGCACCGATGGCCTTCATAGGCTCTACAGGTACAGGTTTTTTGTAATATAGTCCTGTGAAAATATACCAAAAAGCAAAGAACAATAATATATGTCCCAAATCTAGCTCGGTGACTATAGCCACCCCCAATACGATAGGGAAAAGGGTACCATAATCACCCACAGCACCTGCAACTTCCTCAGATGTAAAACGAAAATCCGGGAATCTTTTTTTCTCAGTTTCCATTAAATATCTAAATTCCATAAGAGATATTAAAAACTGTTTAAAGTCTAAAAAAGATTACATTGGTAAAAAGATGTTAAGAAAATTTCTATTCTATTATTGACTTGTCGAGGTATCTTTTACTTCTAACCATATAATGCAGTTTACATTGTTTATTAGGAAGGTTATCTTTATGTTCTAAGTGATATCGAAGAAGATGAAATAAACGATAAAGAATAATTAAAACTTCACTAAATATTCAATATTGAATCTATAGTTTGTGATTTAAAAATACTCCTAACTTTAAAATACAAGAGATACGTTTTCAGCACAGATGTACGGTGAACATAAACCACCCTTCGAATTTAAAAGAGAACCTTTGATTATCTCTACAGAGGAAACGGAAGAGGGTATTGATTATCATAGGGAATATGAAGAGAATATAATCGACAAGACCATTTTTAGTAAAGAAAAAAATATAATCATCAATCCTATCGAACCTTTAAACACTCCAAAAGCTTTGACATCTGCACTTTTAATAGAGATGGATAAACCTTTAGTTTTAGAACCAAAGAACAAAAAAAAGGTATACCTCACATATCCCTTGGAAATTGGAGTGTTCGTTAGAGGAAAAAAAGGATACAAAGATATCGATATTTTCACGCTTGTAAAAAATAAGTACACTCTTTATGGAGATATTAAAACCGGAACGATATGTAAGTACTGGAAAAGTTTATTGCATACCTCAGAACCATCTCCCAACCCCCTTCATGAAGGAGTTCTAGAACTTCAATTATACAATTTTTCTGATGAATGGATAGAAGTAACCAAATCCGTTTTCAACGCTTATGGGATGGTCATGTTCTATGATGATGAAACTGTTTCGATGAAAGGGCAGATGAAGATAGTTGGAGAAGATAAATCTGCTACCCGCTTTTTAGCCGAACCATTGAGAGATGGAATGGAAAAATCTTTGGAAGTTTTTGAGAAAAAAGTACAGCATTTACAAGGTGCTCGGTTCATAATGGAAGGTGGTATCTGATGTGGGATAAGGTCATTTTCCAGAATATCACTTTTGGTGATGTAACACTGAGTTTCATTATCATCATTGTAGGTGTGCTGATCGGTAAAGCATTGGCAATTAGAATGAAAAAGAGGTTCAAAGATAAGATATCTAAAGACAGATTAAATACGATATCTAAGGCGATATATTACGTTATACTCTTCGGTGCATTCCTTACCGTTTTACCCATTTTAGATATCAACCTTTCAGGTTTGATGGTAGCTGGCGGGATCATGGCTATAGTAATAGGTTTCGCCAGTCAAAGTATAGTATCAAACCTTATATCTGGGATTTTTCTAACATTTGAAAGACCTTTACGAGTTGACGACGTAGTTAGCATCGGTGGTCAAGATGGCACTCTTGGTATAGTCGAAGATATCAGGATAATCTCAACCTCTCTAAGAACCTTTGATGGTGTGTATGTAAGGATTCCAAATGAAAAAGTGTTCACATCAAACATTACAAATTTCTTAGAGAATGTCGCAAGAAGATTTGAATACAATATTGGAATTAGATACCAAGATGATGCAGATAAAGCCGCTGAAATCATCAATGAACTTATTGAAGATCACCCCCTAGCCCTAAAAGATCCATCTCCACAGATATTTGTAGAAGACTTAGGGAGCAGTGCCGTTAACCTAAAAGTAAGGGTTTGGGGTCCTTCTACTGATTGGTTCCAGATCAGAATAGAATTATTATGGAAGATAAAGAAGGAACTAGAAGAAAATGATATCAAGGTACCATTCAACCAACAAGAAGTCTGGTTTATGAACGAATCATAAGAAGAAAAATAAAAAGTTAGAAAAGGTTTTTAGATGTTCTGATTTACTCGGACATAGTCGTTACTGTATTATCAACTAGGTATGTATTCGGTATCGATTGTTTATTACCTCTTTCATCGATGATTATAGTGTTGTATCTGGTAATCTCTTTGACTTCACCAGAGTATTCTCCAACTTCAATTTTTTCACCTGGTTTTACTATCTCTTTGACCTGTAGATAACCGCCCATGTTTGACATGACGCCTTTTAAGCCGTAAGCAAAACCTGCTCCTAGACCGATCATCACTGCACCTAGAGTTATACCAAATGCTAGGTAGAGTACCGGAACTTCGATGCCCAATTGAGCTAACGCCATTGTGATGACAATATATATCACCAGGAATTTAACTGCGTTAGCAACTAGTGCAGGGAACGGTAATTCGTGTTTCTTAGAGCTTTCCATGGTCTTGTCATAAAGCCATCCTGCCACCCAAAGACCGAGTAGAACTATTATTGCAGCAGCAAACAAGTTCGGTATCCAGAGAATTACAGTTGCAACTAAATCAGCTAGTATCCCGATGCCCAACACTGCAACAGCTATATTGATGAAGATCAGCATCACTGTAATTTTCACTAGTATATCAACGAACCTCATTATTATTCCTGGTTTTTTGATGATGTCTTCTGCTGGTTTTATGAATTTACCAGATTCCATTTCTTCGAGTAACTTGTGGACGATGTTCAAAACAAAATCGGTGACAATCAAACCTATTATGATTATCGCCATAGCTACAAGTATTCTTGGGAAATAGAGTAGTATTGGATTGATTACTGTTTGTAAAGTCTCGATAGCCAAGATGTCAAGAGCTATTTGGATAAAAATCACAAGTACCCACACTTTGACCAGTGTTAAGGCGATACCTAATATCGATAGACCTTTAACCATGGTTTTATCGTCTGCTCTAGTTAAAGTCCTACCTATATCAGCTTCCTCTAACCAGTTGCGTATCCATTTGACTATGTAATCCGCTATCACTAGTCCTGCCAAAACCACAAAGAATGCGATCACTACTCTTGGGAAGTAGTCTAATATCGGTCTAACGAAATCTGTTAATGCTCTTATTGCTAAGATATCTAGTGCCGCCTGTACAAAGAACAATACTACCCATACCTTTATGATAATACCAAGTATGCTAAATAGACTGTATCCAGTTCCTTTTAATTGTTGATCGACAGATTTGACAGATTTTTTCAATCCGGTCTTGTTCAAAGCCTTGACCACCATATCAGAAACCAGTGTTCCAACGTACAGACCTATTACGATCAATAAGGCAGCTATCAGGGCTCTAGGTATAAACAGTATAATTGGAGATAGAATATCTGATATTATTCCTATATCCGCAGCACCGACGCCTAACTGTAGGAAGATCAGGAAAACAAACCAAAATATGAAGATACTGATAAAGTGCGACGCACTTTTAAATCCCATCTTCCTGAAATGCCTTCCCAGTTTCATTTTGTTCATTGCTTTTTCGAACCCTATCCTTTCCAGGAATTTTCTAAATATATTTGCGATCAGCTTCCCGACTACATAACCTACCAGTATGAATACCAGCAGAAATATCAAACCGGGTAGGAACTCCCAGAATTGAGATTCCATCTCGGCAAAAGGTTCACCAAAACCGCCTAGCTTAATTCCTGCATCATACAATGCATCACTAATTGGACTTGCCATTTTTATTTCACCCTAACATAGGTATTATAACGTGATTATATAATATTTTTGCTGGTTTCTTCTAAAAACACTTTGATTTATACATGATACACTATTAAAAATTAAAAATCCAATATTGGCATTTATAGTTCCCAAATATTTTATATACCTTAGATTAAATGACTACAATGGTGATATTAATGGTTAAAGATAGTAGACTTAAAGATTCTTCTTCCAGAAAGAAAGCTGAAGCTAAAGAATTAGAAAAAGAGGCAAAATACGAAGGGAAAGCAGCTAAGATGGAGAAAAAAATCGAGAATTACAAAAAGAAGATAGAAAAATACAAGGAAAAGATAACTGATTTAGAAAAAAAAATAGAGGAAGCTAAATCCAAAAGGCAGGAATACATCTCTAAATCCCAGAAAAAATAAAACCCTTTTCTCTAATTAAATTTATCACTTTCACTATTTTTACATACCCCCCTGGTGTTTATCCTTATAAGTAAAGAATCTTTTTTTCTAAATGTGAAGCATATGATAGAAGAAGACGCTCACTATAGTTGGAAAGAAGTATATCGTAAACTTGGTTGCGATATAAATTACGATGAATGATTGATAAAATAGGGTAAACTCCGATATTACCTATAACCGAAGTATTAGAATAAAGGCTTCGAAACCGGGGATCATTTCCCGATTATTGCGGAATAGCAGGTAGGGTTGGGCTCCTACCTGCATTTATCCTTCCGCATGCTGTGCTTAGATACCCAAACATTTATTTATAACTACCATAAACCTTAATTATGAGAGATTGATTTACCGAAAGAATTTTGAGGTTGATAAAATGGAAACACAGGAAGAGTTGGAGCAAATATGCGATATGTTGGATCGTATCGAAGAAGATACATCGATTCCAAGAAATATCAGAAATAATTCTGAAGAATGTGAAAAATTGTTATTAGAATCTGATGATGACCTTGATGTAAGAATAGCATCATCTATATTCAAACTGGAAGAGATGGCAGATGACCCGAATATTCCTCTACATGGACGAACATTGATTTGGAACGTCATCAGCAGATTGGAATCGTTAAAAAATGAGGAAAATTCGTCCTAATCCTCTTTCATATATTCCTCAAAAGTTTTCTTTTCTTCTAATAGACTCTTAAGTACTTTTTTCAGATCATTTACGTCAACTCGAATTTGTTCTCCCGAGCGTATTTCTCTAACTGTGATTGTATTTTCTTCTAGAGTATCATAATCTACAGTCATGCAGTAAGGAGTACCTATTTCATCCTGCCTCGCATATCTCTTTCCGATAGATCCACTTTTATCCCAGAACATATCAAAGTCTTTATTCAAGTCCTCAAAAATGTCTCTAGATTTTTCTGGTAAACCATCTTTTCTGACTAATGGAAAAACAGCGCCAGTGTAAGGTGCCAATTTAGGGGGTAGGTCTAGCCAGTTTCTATCATTCGTTTTATATCCTTTATCCAAAAGAGCCCAAATGTTTCTGTCGACACCAAAGCTGAGTTCTACTACATGAGGAATTTTCCTGCCTTCATCAGTAGGGATAGACATCTTCTTACCGGATTTCTCTTGATGTTTTTTTAGATCATAGTCGCTCCTGTAATGCAGACCATCCACTTCTTTCCATCCACCTAATGTGTCGAAATATATTTCCAGGTCAAAGTGTATCTTATTGTAAAATGCTTTTTCATCGTCTGAAAGTTCCCTCAACCTGATATTTTCCTCTTTGATCTCCATAATATCCCGATAAAATTGGTATATCTTCATTAGGTGATAGAGAAAAAATTCAGGTAGATCTTCCATTTCTGTAACATCAGTTTCTTTAGTTTCTTCCCAATCAGGTCTTTTAATCCTCATTTGGATCTTTTCTTCATTGTTATATTTTTCTTTGAAAAATTTCTTATGGACAGAAGGTACAAAAAAAATCTGTAATTCTGCCTGTTCGAACTCCCTCTGGCGGAAGAGTCCTTGTCTCGGTGATATCTCATTTCTATACGCCCGTCCGATGGTAGCTAAACCCATAGGCATCCTTTTACGAAGGGCACGATACTCTCGATTGAAATTTAGATATATGCCCTGAGCGGTTTCTGGTCTGAGGAAACCTATATTATCTCCGGTTGGACCTATCTCAAGTTTAAACATCATATTAAAATTCTCTGGGTCCATGAAATCTCCGCCACAATTGGGGCACTGTACTTCCAGCTCGGCGAGTTTACTTTTAATCTCTTCTAGACCCATCCATTCAGCACTCTCTCCAGTTTCGTCTTCTATTATATGGTCACCCCTGTACGAAGAACCACATCTCTTACATTTGATCAAAATATCAGAAAAGTGGTCGACATGACCAGATGCATCAAGGGCCTTGTAAGGTAATATGTTAGTTGTATCTAAAAGATGATAATTTTCATCCAATCCCAAAAAGAAATCTTTCCAAGCTTTTTTCCATTTTTCCTTAAGTTTTGTGCCAAGGTGACCGTAATCATAGAAACCAGATTCTCCACCATAAATCTCAGCACTCTGCCAAACAAAACCTCTTCTCTTGCACATCGATTCTAAGTCTTCACTATTTACCATTTCAAAAACCTCATATGATAGCTGCTAGAAGATCGAGTTCATATACCATAGTTTCCAATCTATCTGTTTCATCTACCACGGGAAGTTGGCCATAATCGTTCCTCCTCATTATTCTTGCAGCCTCGTAGATATCAGTACCATGGAAAACAGAGATGGGTTCTTTTACCATTGCTTCTTTTACAGTTATATCAGGCAGTTCGAATTTAGATTTTTCGTAATACAATTTCATTATATTCTTTAAACCCTGCCATGACCATGTATTTTCATCCTGTTCTAATCCAAGTTCAGATACCATAAGTTCACCGTTTATTTCAGATAGGTTAAACAAATCTCTATCTGTGATAATTCCAACAAGGGTAGTGTCTTTATCGACCACTGGGAATGCATAAATCCCAGTGAGTTTCATAGTTTGAAGCGCTATCTTTATCGGTGTGCCTTCATAGATAGGTACACAAGGACTACTAGCAGTTTTGCCTACAGGAATATCCATTCCGAGTTTTTCTACATATTCCAGCATATCCGCGGTAGTTATTATACCTACACACTCGCCGCCGTTCTCCGTAACTGGTAGGTAATGTACATTTTCTTCTACAAATAATTCAGCAGCCTTTTGCAGTGAATCATCTACAGCTACACAAGGATGACTTTTTCTGTAAATCAAAGCAAGTTGATCTTCATCGGGATGTTCGAAAATATCGTGCCTACTAAGGAAACCTTTTAGGATACCATCTTTAACTATAGGTACTCCAGTTAATTTATTTTCCACCATCATTTTCATAACATCTCTTCGATTACCCGGTAGCTCTGCTACTACTGGGTCTTTCGTCATCAAATCTTCTACGTTTTCCATATTTACTCATCCTCTTTTATCTTGATAACCATAACAGGACACTCTGCATGTCTAATCACTTTTTCAGCGGTACTACCCAATAATAATCTAGAAAAGCCTGATCGTCCATGAGTGCCAATGACTATGATGTCAGATTCGCTAGACTCTTCAATAATAACTTCAGCAGGGTGACCCTCTTTTACACTCCTCTCGATATCTACACCAACTTCATCAGCTCTTTCTTCGATATCATCAAGAACGTCTTCACCTTTGTTTTTCATATGACTCGTTATATTTGTAACTAAATCGTCAGGTGGTAGATCTATGAAAGTTGTTGTATCGACTACAAACAAGATCTTTGCTTTTGCGCCGAGAAGTCTAGCTAAAGAAAGTCCTTTCTCAACAGCTATTGAATTTGCTTTTGAACCATCGGTAGGTATCAATATTTTTTTGTAGCTTTCCATGTTCATAACACCACTATCTCTTTAATATCCCTCGAAGACATCCTAGTGACAACCTCATAAGCAGGTTCGTGATCTTTTCTATCCAGAACCATGTATGTGTCCTCTTTTTTTCTCGTTTTTCCAAGATTCAAAGAGGGATATAAACTTTCCCTTGGATTCCATGTTGCCATCATTAAAATATCTTCCGCTGTAACCCCTCCTTTTAATCTACTGATCCGATAAGCAAATTCCATTTCTCTGAACATATCTGGACTAGCTAACATAGCATTATCAGTACCCAACGATAAAGTGACACCATTTTTCACCATCATTGGTATATCTGGAACTTTACCGAACTGCATATTACTTCTAGGACAAATCACAATAGGGATATTTCTTTCTGCACAGCGTTGGATGTCATCTACAGTAGCTTCAATCATATGAACTAGGTGATGGATATCATATTCAAGAATACCTTCTAAGGGTTCTCTAACGTCTTCAGAACAATGAAGAGCAAAAGGGGTTCCCTTTACGTTAACCTCTTTCGCTATTTTAAAAAACTCGTTTTTATCCCAATCTCTATATGCACTTAGACCTATACCCTCAGAATGAGATAATAATTTTTTTAATTCGTTTTCATTATATTTTCGCTGTGTAGGGCGTCCGAAGATTTGGATATTGAATTTTTTATCAAAAGTTTCGATAGCTTTTTTTATACTGCGTACACCTTCTATTCCGCCTTCCCTAAATTCAATAACATCATATATCCCATTCTTTTTGGCTTCAGTAAAAAAACTACGCATACCTTCGATTATAACATTTTCATCAGCATCATTTAGAGCCTTATGTTTTAGACCTCCAGGTCCAACGATTTCTTCAATAGTACCTTCTGGTGCACATCTGATAAATGAGTCTCCACTGTGGGTATGAGTATCAATAAACGTGGGTATAATCAATGCATCTTCACCTTTGTCTCCGCTCTCCTCAAATTCGACGACTTTAGAGTCTTGAATATCAATTTGTACTTGAACGAAACCTTGTTTAGTCAACAGGGGCCCGGAGTACCGTTTCATATCAAATCTAAACCGGTGTATGTTATTTAAGGATTTTACTCAAGTTCAAGTAAATCATAAGGGGACATACCACATTCAGGGCATTCTTCCTTACTCTCTGCATAAATCGTATCACAGTTTGGACATTTTACGGATAGGTTATTCCCACACTTTCGACAAAGAAGTGCTTCGTTCTCTACCTCTTCACCACATCTGATACATGTATAGTTATTAACGATATCTGAGTTTTCATCTTCCTCAACGTCTCGTTCAGCCAATTTTGTATAACCTATTAGAGAATCTCGCTGAGAGATTTCACCTAGATCTGTTTTTGGTCCCTTATAATACCCTTTACTTTTTTCGATTTCTATCCCTTTTAGGGCTCTCGGTACGGTAATATAGGCGAACAGCAAAGACACGAATAATAAAGGTATAGCCAAAGAGATAGGAACATAATTGTATCCAAGTCCATAAGGGTCCCCTAGATTATTTATCATCAATAACACCCGAACGCTGAAGATCAATGCTATCGCTGAAGATAAAAAGAGTGGGATAGAAGTCAACACCAAATAATTTGCTAAAAGTTTCTTCTTAATTTTCCTAGCTAGAACACCTACTCTTCCAATCAAAGCAAATAAAATACCAAAACCAAAACCGGTACTAGCATAGTTAATATTGCTATTTATACTTGAAATATTTTCATTATCTGAATTAGAAATTTCTAGTTTTGAAATCCATACTCTACTTTCTTCACCAACTACATCTTCGGTGATCCATGGAAGAACGGGGGTTAAGATCAACCCTACTAAAGCAATATAGAAAATAAACATCAACATACGTTCTATTAATTTCTTAGTGATCTTCATATCTTAATCCCCTCCCTTTTTAACTGACTTTTTAATCGGCTTTTTAATCGGCTTTTTCACTGGTCTTTTCACTTTATGTTTTTCTTCTAGTTTTGTTTTGAACTTTAAAGCAGAAAACTCCTTTTTTACTGCACCCATACTGATATTAAATGATATTATTCCTAAAGCAATAAAAGAAAGGGGTGCGGGTGTGAATAATATGCCATTAATTTCTTCTGACATAATAGTTAATTTATTGAAGGATATCATGACACCTAAATAATAAAGTGATAATAAAATGAATAGGATCGATAATATCACCAATATATTTCCCAATACTAACCTTGTCCAGCTTGATCTTATTGATGAAAATAATTCTATATCCTCGAAGAAGCTAATTAGAAGTATAATTATTCCTGAGATCAGTATAGCGATCAACAATACAAAAAAATCACTTTTAATAAACATGCTACCCATCGCTAAATCTAATAATGCGGATAACAATTCGTCACCGAGCACTTTAACCCAAGGCAAAACAAAACCTAAGATCAACCCTATTACTGAAATAGTAATCAAATAAATACCTGTTTTATATCTTGCACCGTCAGGCTTTTTCCCTCTAGATCTACCATCATATTTCCTATTCCCTTTGTATCCCATATTTTCATTTTCTCCATAAACAACCCCCCGTAGAAATGATACTATATATATTTTTCATTCTTGGATAATTATAATGCCAGACAATTATATTAAAATTTATAATAATTATGATCAAGACTTAAATAAAAGCGCCGAGAGAGGGATTCGAACCCCCGAGGTGCAAAGCACCACGAGATCTCCAATCTCGCGCCTTACCAGACTGAGCTATCTCGGCACGTGTATTAGCTGTTTAATGTGAAAACAAGGTAATATATAATCTATTTCCATTTTTTAGGATATTCACCGGTGGGATGGAAAACCCTATCAGTTCTAACGACAAGACCTTCATCCATATCCATTATATCTTCTGCACTAAAAATTGCTTTGCCTATAGCGATACCTTCATCTTTTGAAGAAAATATTGAAACGGTATCAGTTCTAGCAAAATCTTCCATCTCCAAAATACCTGGAGCCGCAAGATCCGCTCCATTTAGTACAGAACCAGCGGCGGTTTCCTTGATTCTAAGTTTGGGAAATACTTCTAAAGCACTTTCATATGGAACCAACATTTCCATCAACTCTTTAGCATCTCCATTTTTGTAAGATATTAACGCATCTTTAATATCTTGTAAAATATGGCTTTCCTCTTCTAAAAAAACACCGGATTTTGTCCTGCGAAGGTCCATCATGTGACCTCTAGTTCCAGCAGCTTTACCGATGTCCTTACATAGCGTTCGGATATAAGTTCCAGATTCGCATCTAACATATAGTAAAAAATCTCTCCCGGTATGATCTAAAATCTCGATTTCATATATCTTCCTAATCCTTCTTTCCTTTTTTACCCCTGATCTTAGGGGAGGTGTCTGGTAAATCTCACCATGAAATTCTTTTAAGATTTCATTAACTTGACTGAAATCAACATTACTATGAAAATGCATAGCAGCTATGTACTCTTTTGGAACATTATGGAGAAGGTCGATAACCCTTACAGAGTATCCTAAACCCATGGGTAATACACCAGTTACTTGTGGATCTAAAGTTCCACTGTGACCCGCTTTGCAATCAAATAATTCCTGAATCCATGCTGAAACCTGATGACTTGTGGGTCCTGGTGGTTTGTCGATAATGATTAATGACCTTTTCAACGCTTCATCTATACTTCTTTCGTGAGGATATTTACCCCATTCAGATAAGGTATTGACTTTTTCTCTAATATGGTCCATCTTGAACCCCGTTGATGATTTTGGATACTATCTCTTCAGGTGAATTCTCTGTTGAGTCTATTACCATGTCATAGATCTCAGTATCTAGAAGGTCTATTTTATAATAATCAAGATATCTTTTTCTTTCGCTAATTTCTCTTTTTTTAACCAGTTTCTTTGTCCTTTCTAAATCCATATGTTCTCTATCTGCGATCCTTTCGATACGTGCATCTAAATCTGCTTCTATCCAAACTTTATAAGCAACTTTATTTGACTTAGAAAGCATATGTCCAGTTAACCTACCCTCTAAAATACATCCCGGTTTAGCTTTTTTAACAATCCTCTTATCAAGTTCAATATCAATATTTTCATCGTTCTCAGCAACTTCACCGAATTCTTCTACACTATATCCTCTTTCTTTAGCTAATTCTCTAAAAATTTCGCCAGTTGAAATTACATTCATCTCGGTTTTTTGACTTAATAGTTTAGCTGCAGTACTAGTACCGCTACCTGGTAATCCACTTATTGTGATTATAACTTCTTCGAAGTCAGTCATTCAGACGCCCTCAAATCTTCATCGTCCATCTTATTTTTAAAAGTTAATATCTGTAAAGTAACCCTTAATACCTGACCTAAAGGAATGGACAACAGCATGTAAACACCGATCCATTGTGGAAATGGTATCGGACCTAGATTATACATCTTAAGAAAACTTGCGTTAAGTGACCAGGGAACAGAAAAAGTATCATTCTGTAAACCTTCCAGAAAAGACCACAACCATCCAAATATCGATATGATCACCAACATCGTGATCGCCATGGATTTTATCTGAGGTTTGAATGTTTTCATCTGTAGTTTGGATATCTCAGGCTGGATCTTCTCCATTTTCTTGACCTTTGTGCTTTGATTAGCTTTCTTGGCCTCCATCATGTCTTTTTGGAAGGCCGATGTTTTCTTTTGTATTTCAGCCATTTCAACCCAATCGATGAACATATCTCTTACAAGGGTGGAAAATGCTATCATCAATGAACCAGTGATCACAAGTGTTAAAACAGGATAACTGCCATCGAAACCTACGATAGGTTCTAAAACAATTCCGAGGAGGTCACCCATAGATGCTCTTAAACCTTCATCGAACATCACCATTAGTGTCAAGATGCCTAGAAATATGTAGATGAATCTCCTTAAGCTAAACAATTCTTTGGGTTCATCATCGTCTTTAATATCGTCTTCGATGGTTTCTTCTTCCTCTTTTTCAGTCATTCAAACACCTATCTTTATGTAAGACAGCTTATCATTGATTTCCGAAGAAATCTCTAAGCATAGGATGCATCTCCATCATCTGCTCTTTACCCATCTGTTCATAGAGTTCAGTCAAGATGCTGATGGCAAGGAACAGACTTACACCTCCTGCGTCACCAACGGTGCCTATCATATTCGCACTAGCAGCTAAGGCTCCAATAAAGAACCCACTAAATACTGTGATGGCTGGAATATATCTTTCCAATACCTTCCTTAATACCCTTGGATCCCTTCTAAAGCCAGGAATCTGCATACCACTATCTTGAATCTGTTCTGCAACCGATTCTGCATCCATGTTAGTAGTCCTGACCCAGAATATAGAGAATAATATAGCGAAAACGGTCATGAATATAAAGTGGCCTATCACTCTACCTATAATCTGTGCTTTACTATAAGTCCATTCTACTCCTTCTGGACTCAACATACCGGCGTATCTATCCGATATCAACGGTAATAACCAATCACCTAAGCCTTTAACATTAGAGATATACCAAGTAGCACCTGCTATAGGTTCTGTCGACCCGGGTTGAAACACACCAAGCCACGCAGCTTCTCCAAATATTGGGAAGTTTTGGAATGTTGGATTTGTATAGAACAACATAGAAAACAAATTAATATTTGCTAGTAAAGCTGAGACCAAAATTACAGGTATTACTGATGCATAAATCAATTTTAGAGGATATCTTCCTCGAGCACCACGTGCTCTACCGTGGGCCAATGGAAGTTCCACTCTAGATGATTGTACATATGCCACCATCAAAAATATGATTATTGTAGTCGGTAAGGTTATCAAAGCGTTAGGAGGTTGTAGCAATAAATTTTCAAAACCACCACCAGAAAGTTCTTGGGCTGAAGAATGCTGTATGGTGTAAACTGCTCTAGGAATGGCTCCAACTGGTGCTGGTGATCTTCCTGCTGGATCTGGTGCCCAATTAAAGATACCAGTGAACAAACCTTGTGCTACACCAGCCACGATGAATAAACTGATACCGCTGCCTATGCCCCACTTAGAAACAACTTCATCCATCAAGAAGAGTAAATAACAACCTATTGAAAGTTGTATTACAATTATAATCCTTGCTAACATTAATCCTTGGCCTGCAACCAAACCATCTAATATTTCGATAAAGCCCTGACCAGGCACTAAGAAACCATAAACTTGAGGTATCGCCTGAACAAGTATCATCACAATTACGAGGAATTTTTGTGTATTCTGATAAACTGCTTTATCATCATCGTCTTTCATATCCAGATTTATAATATCTGCTCCCTGAAAGAGCTGCATGATAATAGATGCGTTAACAATAGGCATTATACCGAGGTGTACGATAGAACCAGACTCACCAGCAAAAATTGCTCTGAACTGCTCAAACAAGTCCATTGTTTGTGCTGGATCTAAACCATAAACAAGGATATTCGTCATGCATAAATAAATAACTAATACCAATATGGTCCAGATTATCTTCCTCCGAAAATGAACGTGCCCTTCCGGTTGCTTGACTGCGGGCATTCTATCCACGAGAGGTTTGAGCTTATATAATCTGCTCTTTTTTTCATCCTCGGCCATTTTATATTCTCTCCTTAATCTTCAGTTGTTATAACTTCTCCACCAGCTTCTTCTATTTTTCTAACAGCCTTTTCACTCGTAGAGGAAACTTTAATTTTCATCTGAAACCGGGCTTTTCCTTGACTTAATAATTTATTATATCCTGCTTTCTTAAGGTCAACTTCATAGCCCGAGCCCTTTTTCGAAGCATATCCATCTTCTACAAGATCATCTAACTGCTGCTCAACTTGATAAATGTTGATAGGCTCTGTCTCTTCAACGAGACCCTGCGGCCTTGAAAAACCTTTAGGACCAAAATAATTCTTATCCTCTTTGACTATAGATTTCCACTTGTGTTTCTGCAGCCCTGCTTTACCTCGACCACCGCGTTCTCCAGCTCCTCTACCACCTTTAATACCGCGGCCGTGGGTTCTTGACCCTCTGTTCTTTTTAGTCTTCTTTTTACCCATGATACCACACTACTCTTTAATTTCTTTATTATTAAACATCTTCTCAAGAAGATTATTTATATTTTTACCTCTGTAACCTAGTGATCCACCGGTCTCATAAGGTTTTTTAACACTTCTAAACCCACCTCGTGGTGGATGTAATCTAAATATATTTTCTATATCAGGGAGATCAGTGATGTCAGCTTCACCGTTTATAACATTCTCCGTAAATTTCTCAATAGTATCATACTCTGTATTTTCGGAAACGTATTCATCTGTAATTTCCCCTTCCATAGTACTATTGTTTATAAGAAGGGATACAAGAGTATCATTTTCTATTTCTCCCCAAGTAACGATATCTTTTATATTTTTAAGCATTCCAAGGTATTTATCATTTTGAGATAAAATAGTACAATGATTTACTTTATTTAACCTCAAAGAATTTAAAGTATTCTCCATCTTTTTTGATTTGTTCCTCGGACTTCTAATCCTAATAACAGCGAAAACCATCATTCATCACCACTCTGTTTACCGATATTTCCCTGAATACCTTCTATTATACCTAAATCTTTAGCTTGGGAAGCTGTGACTTTCATCTCCGCTGTCTTTTTCATGGCATCAAATACTGCTCTAGCATAGTTGACTGTAGTACGTGTGTGACCTTTAGAGAAACCCCAAATATCTTCTATTCCTGCTCGCGAAAGAATCGATTTAGCAGTGTCGCCTACAGCTAAACCTATTCCACTTGGAGCAGGGAAAAGTTCGATCCAAACTGAACCTGATTTTCCAGTTACTCTAAAAGGTATTGTATGAGGCTGACCACAACCACATTGCCATGACCCATCGCCTCTTCGTATTCTAATAATATTTAATTTTGCATTATCAATACTTTTTCTGATAGTAGGACCTACTTCCTTACCTTTAGCCGTTCCTAAACCAACATATCCATCACGGTTTCCGACTACAGATGCGACTGTAAATCTTACTCTCCTACCTGAATCAGACATCCTCTGAACCATATTGACGTCAAGTACATCGTCATCTAAATTCGGTATAAGTGCATCTACTATTTCTGACTCACGAATTGGTAGTCTGGTATCTAGAGCTTCGCTCATTGTGGTTATTTCTCCACGTTGAACCATTCTACCCAGTCTAGTTTTAGGTTCCCAGTTTGCCATCATAAAGCCTCCAACTTTTCTTTAACTTCTTTAAAATTATCTACAAGTTCTTCGCCAATGTGTTGTCCTTCTGTACGTTCTTCGGAGGGAAGTACCTTTGGATCATGTGGGACATGAACCCCGGAATCTACTATTCCATTCAAAGCAGAAAAGAGTTTTCCACCTTTTTGGGGTACGTTCAAGCCTATATCCAATACAGCCTGGTCGATATCTTTTTCCTGGGCTTTCTTACCTGCCAAGTATCCAACTAGATACGAACACGGTAGATTGGAACCATGACCTTCCCAACCATATTTTTTGAGATGATTACTATCTACGTTGACTTTAATAATATCTCCATTCTCGTGGAAATCTGTAAATTGGACTATTATTCTATTGTTAGTAACTCTAACTACCGCTCTCGTTTTCCCAGATTTCAGAAGTCTCAACCTCTGCCTGTAATCAGTTTTACCTTCACGTCTTCTTTTTAAAGGCATCCTGTATGTAGGTCCTTCAGCCATTGTTATTCTCCTCCGTATGTTCGTAATCCTCTTCTAAATACTCTTCCATCTTAAGATGGAGTATCATATCGGATTTATTTTCAAAAGTTCCACCTTTAGCTTTGTTGTAAAACTTTCTATAAGTTGTACGATCTATGAATTCATTATCTCTTAAATACTTCAATTCTTTTCGGATAGACCGTATCCGTCTTTTCCAATCCTGTTTAGGTGGATTTCTAGCGGTCTTCTTACCTTTCCTTTTACCGTATCCACCTCTACGACCTTTCTTTTTCTGATTCTTATTATACCTGTGCCTACCTTTGGAATTTCCTTTAACAGGCTTTTTCTTTATAACATCATTAGCGATAAGATTCTTAACTTCCTCACGGGTGATCGCTTCAACGACTTCGTCTAGCATAGTGTCATCTATCCAAACCCTGTCTTTTCCGCATTTTAATATGTTAGCCGCGAGTCTTTTCTGATATTTTACATCCATAAATAACACCTTAAGTCCTATTAAGTACTCTCAAATCCATTTCATCGGCTTTGTTCTCAATATCTATTCTTTTCTTCATCCCAACACCATGGGCGATTCTGACAGCCTGAGTATCCGTATCTAGACCCTCTAAATCAGAGGTGTTATGGACTAAAACTTCTTCGAAACCAGAAGGGTGAAGTCCTCTGACTTTTTTAGGTGATCTATATCCAATAGATGCAACATTGGGTCTGTACTTCAAATTCTGCCTCATCTTTGAATGTAATCCTTTTGGATTCCTCCATGTGTCCCTATCTAATTTTTTGTACCGGAACCATTCCTGTCTAGAAAATTTAGGTCTTCTACCTTTGATTTCTTTTCTTTTTTTCAGCAGGTTCTCTGTTTCATCGTCAAGTTCAGGTTTTTTCTTTACTTCGTAATCATCATTCTCGTTTTCTGACATCTTAATTCACCTACTTTATCGACCTTCCGGCCTTTTCGATTATATAGATTCCATCTTGGAACACCCTATTATCAGTATTCTTAATCCTAGTCGCTGATTCGATATTCGCCGCAGTCTGGGCTACATCGTCTTTATCCAGACCTTTAACAAACACTTCATCACCTTTTATTTCAACTTTTGTTTCACCAAGTACGGGTGCTCTTCTAGGTTTCTTCTCTCCGATGAAATTTTCGATAACAACTTCATTCCCTTCTGACCTGACTTTTACAGGAAAGTGAGAATATACTATTTTTAACTTGTATTCGAAATCATTTTGAACACCCTCAACCATGTTCTGGATATGTGATGTATAAGTACCCAACAAAGCTTTCTCTCTTTTGGAGGGATCTTTCACAGATAATTCGACTTCATTATTTTTGATTACGATATCTACTCTTTTATCTGTAAATTTCTTTTTGATCGTTCCGTTGGGTCCAGATACGTTGATCTCTTCACCAACTATTTTCACATCCACATCGTCAGGGATTTCTACGATTTTATCTAATATTGCTGCTAATGGCATATTCCTAACCTCAGTAAACGTACGCTAATAATTTACCTCCAACACCTTTCTCTTTGGCTTCTTCATGTGAAAGAACTCCTTCATTGGTCGTGAGTATCAAAACTCCGAAGCCCTGTGCTGGTAGATACCTAGCTTCATATTCTTCTATCTGGCTCGATTTTAAAGACCATCTTGGCTTAACTACTTTACATCTGTTTATATTGCCTTTCAATTTCACTATATATTCTCCGCCTCGACCATCTTCAATATATTCGAATTTTTCCAAATAATCATTCTCTTGCATTACTTTCAATACTCGTCCAATAAGTTTCGAAGCTGGAGTTATATTACAATCTATCTTACCGCTGTCTTCGGCATTGTTTATTTTTGACAAAGCATCATTAAGTGGATCATGTTTCATAATTTAGCACCTCATGAATATTTCTCAAATCCTAGATCTTCTGCGATCTCTCTGAAACACTGACGGCAAACGTGCAATCCGTAACGTCGGATAATACCTCTTTTTCTGCCACAGCGTTTACATCCTTTCTTTCGTCCAAAATCCTTGTCTGGTTTCATTATATCGCCTCCACGCCAAATGCCTTTTCGACGTAATCGATAGCCTCTTCCTTCGTTAATTTTTGATGATGTGGAATTTTTTTAGTTTTCTTTTTTCTTCTTTTTATACGCTCACCTTTTCTTGCAAGCTCTACCGAGATATCTAAACCAAAAATCCCAATATTCGGGTTATATTTCTGGTTTTCAAAATCTGTATAATCATCGATACCAAAGGAAAAATTACCATTATCATCAAAATTTTCTTCTAATATTCTATCGCTGGTTACCCAAAATGCTTTCTTTAAGAAGTTATACGCTTTCTTACCCCTCAAAGTGACTTTACAACCTATAGTCTGACCTTTTCTAATACCTAAGTCCGCATTTGTGGTTTTGGAAATAGTATCGACTGGTTCCTGACCGGTCAACATATTAAGCACCTTCTTCGCTTTCACCTGTTTCTCTCCTCCGCTACCAACACCTATATTGACTACACATTTGACTATGCGGGGTTTACGCATCGGGTTATCTTCATTCATAATATACCAACCTCAGGTATCTTTATTTCCGGTTTATCTCTACCAACTACGAAAACATATTCCTCGATAGTGGTAATACCGTCTTCAAAATGAACTAAATTAGGTTGAGACCCTCTTAAAATTTCGTATTCACCGATAACACCTATTTCACCGATGTGCTTACCTCCAGTTATCAAAGCCATGTTACCTTCATTGAATTCAAACACATCGATTATCTTTTGTTCAGGTATGCTAATTTTTAAAACATCCTTAGTTTGATAATTATCAGGGTCATCTACGACTAGGTTTCTACCATCGTGTAAATTCAACTGACATCTGTTGCCTTTAATAACCGTCTTCTTCTCGATTTTAGACAGTTTCCACCCCTCTGCACCCTCTTTAATAGGTGATAGACGTATCTTTCCATGTTGATCAAACAGCATTCTATAGTGTTCGTCCAACTCGGGTAATGAAATTACATCCATTAGGCCTACTGGTATGTTTTTATCCTTTACTATGTCTCCGTCAAGAAGTACTTTATTTTCCGAAACTGCGATATTTGCTTCTCTTGAAGTGTTCGCATATTTCAGTATATCTCTCACAAGTACGACTAAAGGTGCACTTCTATATTCTGGATGAGCACCTGGTCTTGTTTTAGGTGCCCAGAAATACTCCTTTGTGGGTATACCCCATCTTTCTGTCGATGCTTTATATCTTTTAGAATGTCTTTTCATGTTTATGCACCCTCTTTTATAGATTCAACTTTTTCTTTTCTCCACGGATCTGATAAATCTAATTCTAAGATTTTTATATTGGATGGATGTACTCCATAAGGTTCTTTTGATTCGTCAGCTTTTTGAACGGTAACATTTTCAATATAGACCTTCTCGTTTCTCCTATCCACTTCTACTATATTGTTGATCAATCCCTTAAACGAGCCTCTCATTATCTCAACTTCATCTCCTTTTCGAACAGGTAGGCTCCTAACCCCATACTTCTTTCTTAATTCTGATGATAGGGGAGAAGACATAATTTTCCTCTTAATATGATGTGGTGCGTTTTCTCTTCTTTTTCTTTGTTTTCGTGGTTTTTCACTCATTTTATCACCTACAGTATCATCGATGCGGTCGCCCCAACTCTGGGCCACCTTTCTGCTGCCTCCCTTGCCACAGGTCCTTTGATTTCTGATCCTTTTGTATCCCCATTTTCATGGGTCAATACTACTGCATTATCTTCGAATTCCACCATGGTTCCATCAGATCGACGGAAGGGTCTTTTTTGCCTAACAATAACTGCTCTACTTAACTCTCTTTTAACTTCAGGTGTTCCCTTTGTTACTGAAACTACTATCAAATCTCCAACTCCAGCTTTTGGGTACCTCCTATGTACACCATGGTAGTTAATAACAGAAACTGTCCGAACCTCTTTTGCTCCTGTATTATCTATACATTTAAGCGTACTACCTACCGGTAATCCTTTGGTCTGTCTCCCGGCGATACCTTTCATTTCTTTATACCCCCATCTATGACAACGAATGATACACTCTTGCTAAGTGGTCTGCATTCCATTATCCTTACCTCATCTCCTACTTCGACATCGATACATTTCGGTAAATGAGTAGGATAGTTACTGCTCCTTTTCTCATATCGTTCATATTTTGGTATGTAAGTTAGATAATCTCTTTTCACAACGACAGAACCGTCCATCTTGTTATTTTTCACAGTTCCTCTTAGTACCTTACCTCTAACAGGTAGGGTTCCATGAAATGGACAATTTTTATCGTTGCAGATTTTCTCAGGTGGTTGCACATCCACACCGATATCACGTACTTTTTCTTCCGACATTATTATCATCAACCTGATTTCTTAATCCTTTCTTCTGGGCGATTGTTAATCTTATTGCCTTTTAACTCAAATGAGTAATCGTTTATTTTGAATTTGAATAGTTTACCTTTTTTAGGGACTACTTTCAATCTATTTCCTGGTGTCTTTACTACGATCGTATTCATTGTTTCATCGACGACACTACCTTCGATAGTTTTATAACTATCATTCTTTGCATCGATTATTTCGATATCTGAACCGATAAATTCCTGTTGATCCAATTTACCGTAATGATTCTTCATATTATCCTGTCTCCACCGGAAATCCTTTTCCTTCGAGGTATTCTTTAACTTTGTCAATATGGTTTCCCTGGAGTTCAATATGACCTTTTTTTGTGGTCCCTCCAGCTGCACATTTCGATTTCAATTCACTAGCTAACTCCTCTATGTCGATATCACTTTCATCAATCCCATCGACGATAGTGACCTTTTTACCATATCGTCTAGTATCAAGGTACAACCTAATCTCCTGTTGTTCCCTGGCTATATCTTCACATATACAGATCTCTTCAGGTAGTCCACAAGTAGGGCAGACTTTTTCCGGCATCAATCTCCTCCTTTTGATTTCTTATTTTCATTCATGACTGTCAATATCCTCGCTATATTGGTTTTTATAGCCTTAATTCTTCCAGGGCTTTCAGGGGCACCACCCATAGCGGCTTGTCCCTTTTCATGAAGTAATTCATCCCTGAGTTCTTCTAACTTTTCTTCCATCTCAGAACTATCCATTTCTCTTATATCCAAGGTTTTTAATAGAGGCATTATTCATCATCCTCCGATTTTTCATCTTCTGATTCTTCATCCTCAGACTCTTCGATCTCCATTTCTTCGACATCTTCTTGAACATCTTTGGTTCCTTTATCCTTGGATTCGTCTTCATCCCCAGATTCCTCTACGACTTCTTTCTCTTCTTTATCATCATTAGAAGCCTTTTCTTCCTCTTCGGGAACCTCTTCTGATTCTTTCTTTGAAACTTCTTCAGGTTCTTCACGTTTCGGAGGTATGATCTCAATTTCGTCAGGTAACTTTGCATTTGGATCCATTATTTGAACAGTGACACCTATCATACCTAATTTAACTTTAGCGCCAGAATAGCCCTCGTGCATCCATTTATTTTTTTCCTCACCACAATACTTTATATGTCCATCCTTAAACTTTTCAACTCTGTGTCGTGGACCTGTAATCTTACCCGAAAGTATGATCTGACATCCCCTTGCACCTGCATCCATGATTCTTCTAACAGTTGAATGGCCTGCTCTTCTGAAATGCCATCCCCTCTCTAACGATTGGGCGAGCTTTTCTGCCATTATTTGGGGATTTAGTTCAGGAACGGTTACTTCCTGAACCTCTATCTGAGGGTTATCAAATTTGAATTTTTCTTTAACATCACTTGTGAGTTTTCTTATAGTTCGACCTTTTCTACCTATAACCAATGATGGTCTTTCAATATGAAGTGTAATCCTTGTACCCATGGGAGTCCTTGAAACATCACAGCCGCCAAATCCGGCTCTTTCAGTCCTTTCTTTCAAAAACTCTTTTAGCAGTACTCTATCCATTTTTTCCTGTATGAATTTTTTCTCCCTTGCCAAGTTCATACCCCCTTTTCTTTCAATATAACTTCAATATTTGATGTTTTTCGGTCTGATGGTGAACTTCTTCCAAAAGCTCTCGGTTGGTACCCTTTAATTACTTCTCCTTGATGAGCTGATATAGTAAGTATTTGCATATCATCAGCATCCAAACCTTTGCTTTCAGCATTTGATTTGGCTTCTTCTAACATATCTCTGATTTTAGTAGCTACTTTTTTTGGATAACCACCAGGGCCGACACCTTTTTGGTGGGCTATCTGTTTCTTGTGTTTCCTATAGGGTACAGCTCTTTTCCCTTCGATAACTTCCTCTAACATATCTATCGCTACATCCACATCTTTACCCCTTACAAACCTGCAAACTTCTACAGATTTTTTCGGAGATATCTGCAAATTTTTCCCATAAGCTTTTGCCGTGGTTTCTGGGTCCGGGTCCATTGTATATCCCATTCTTTAAACACCTCACTTTAATGGAATATATTTTGAAGATCTGGTAGCTCCAACACCAGGACCAGAATGTTCTACTTTTCCTCTTGTCATAGCAAATTCTCCAAGATAATGACCTATCATTTCAGGTTCTATCCTAACTTCTTTAAATTCCTGACCGTTATAAACTGCAATCGTTTTCCCTACAAATTGTGGCATTATGATCATCTCTCTCCTATGAGTTCGATAAACATCTTTTTCTTTGTTTTGAATATTGTCCAAAAACCTTTTTTCTTCTTCATTCAAACCTCTTTCTAAAGACCTTCTTGCCCTTGCAGGAAGTATCTGTTTTAATTCTGAAAGTGACATCGATTTGAGTTCATCAATAGTGCGGCCTCTATAGGTGAACTCTTTCTTCTTTCTAGTTGATAATTTCTTCTTAGCCATGATTACTTCCTCCTTTGTTTAGCCTCTTTCTTTTTCTTTTTTTTCTTCTTCTTAGAAGAGAGTCTACCCACCTTTCTACCAGGTGGTGCATTAGCTGACACTGTTGATCCAACACCTACATGCTGGTGATCTCCTCCACCGTGTGGATGATTTACAGCATTCATCGCAATACCACGGACCTTTCGAGGTCTTTTTGCTTTACTTTTGTAAGCGTTAAATCTTTTGCCTGCTTTGGCGAATGGCTTATCTTTATGTCCGCCACCTGCAGTGATACCAACAGTAGCCCTACATCTTCTATCAACATTCTTAAACGAACCGGAAGGTAAACGTAAAGTTGTAAATTTCTTACCTTGGGAGATTATGACCGCATTTTCTCCAGCAGCTTTAACAAGTTTTCCACCATCTAAAGGCTCCAACTCGATATTATATACAAACATACCGACTGGTATCTTACCTAAAGGTAAAACATTTCCTTTCTTAATTTTAGCATCCGTGCCTACCTCGATAGTTCCCCCAACTCTTAAGCCATGATTAGCAAGCATAAAAGCCGTTTCACCATTATCAAATTCAACTTCTGCTAATGGGGCAGTTCTACCAGGGGCATGATGTAACTCAATAACTTCACCTTTCGTTTCTTCCATTTTAGGATAGCCAGGTTTAGCTAAATGCCTGTGACTAGGTGAACGATAAGTCGGTGAGCCCTTTCCTCTTCTTTGTGGAATTATCCTTTTTCCCATCTAAAACACCTCAGAATACACCTATCCTCATACCAATCTCTTCTGCTGAATATTCATCTGTAAACTTAACGGTAGCTCTTTTACCGTGTTGATCTATTCTAGTATTAACCTTTTCTACTTCTGCTTCAAAAAGTTCACCAATTGCTTCTTTTATCTGTTGCTTATTAGATTTTAATGCGACTATGAATTCAAGTTTGTTCTCTTTTTCCATCTTAACCATTGTCTTTTCAGTTACATACGGATAGAGAACTACTTTATGAGGAGTATCAAATTCAACCATCAATACCAATCCTCCATTTGGTCTATTACTTTTTTACTAAATATCGTTAACCTACCCATCTCGCCACCAGGGGCTAAATCTTCAACAGTGATCTCCTCTGGACTTTTCACAGAGATACCGGCTAAATTCGAAAAAGCATCTTTACCATTACAATCATTAGAAAGGGCTACGAGTAAACTAACAGGTTTCTTATATTTACGTCCTCTAATTTTCCCTTTACCGGGCCTTACTTTTTTACCGTTTTTTGCTCTTTCTATATCTGAATAAACACCGAGTTTCTTTAAAAATTTAATCGCCTCACTAGTTTTTTCTATATCCTCGATATCATCCTCTACGACGATTGGAAAATCTATAGATTCATTATCAAATCTATGGCCCCTACCAACCACCAAACTTTTGTTAGTTGTTGCAGCTAGGGCTGATCTCCTTGCTTTGGCTTTTTCTTTTTTATTAACCTTCTTACCCAAGTCTTTTTCCGGCTTAGGTGGGTGTGCCCTTCTACCACCAACATTTGGCGGAGATTCCGTTGCTCTATTTCCGAGTTGTGTATAACGCTGTACCCTGGAAATACCCTGACCTTTACCTACTGATTCTGTAGCATGCCTCATCCCAGCCCTTTTAGCGGGACCATAAGGCTGTCTTCTATTAGCTTGTTCTGCTTCGACCGCCCTTTTAATGATGTCAGGTCTAATTTCCTCATCAAAAATAATAGGGAGATCTAAATCACTTTTTTTGTTTCCATCAATATCATAAATTTTAGCTTTCATTTAATTAGACCCCCTGTTTACTCTCTGTAGAGATGTAAGTGAGATTTGGTTCCTCGACTTGCACACCTGTCTTCCGTACCTGATCTCTCATTATAACCAACCTTTTAGCTGGTCCAGGTATGGTACCGTGCAATAATACATATGGATTTTTAACATCCCCGTACTTCAAAAATCCTCCACTTGGAGTGATCTCTGACCCGTCTTCACCCATCTTTAAAACTCTTTTATTTAATTCGGTCCTCTGATGATATCCCATCTGTCCCGCTTGTGGTACAGTAGGACGAATATATCCAGGGATGAAAACACCCGTAGTCCCTATATTTCTTTTAGATTTACTATTTTTATGAGATAATAATTTGACACCCCATCTTTTTATGTGACCTTGGAAACCTTTACCTTTGGTTATAGCTGTAACATCCACCATGTCTCCAGAACTACCAAATTCGGAGAACTCAATGTCTTTTCCAAGTTTCTCCCTGCCTATATCGATCCTCTCTTGTATAGTCCCCCCTCCGATCCTTAATTCCATTATCTCAGGTTTCTTTTTTGGAAGACCTGAAACTTTCTCGGGGTGTGTGTGGGCTATAATCCTTACCTCATCTACCTTATCTTCATCTATCTTCCCCCACATCTTTTCAGTATCATAACTGTTAGGGATAGGTAATTTCTTTTTCAGTGACTTATCTACTTTTTTTGCCCAAACTTCTCCCATCGTTTTTAAGCCCTCGTGAGTTTCCTCATAGAATCTTAAACCGCAAACCGTAATGGGCGGTACTTCTATAACAGTAACTGGCACTCTGACTTCCTGGCCAGATGTAGTACTAGTCGGTCTATAATCAACTACAAAGGCATGTGTCATCCCTGCTTTATAGCCAGGAAAACCCTGTACTTTCGTAGTTCCATCTGTTTCCGGCCAAGAACGGATCTTGGGCGTCATGCTGGGTGCTCTTTTTCTGGGGGAATACCCCATAGAACCTCTACGTGGATGATGTGTGTCTACCATAGGTACACCTCAATCTAATATGAGTTGCGAAACGCACAAATATTGTACGTTCAAGCTAGAAGGATAAATTAACCTTCCTGCTCATGTCCATTGACCGTGACGTGCTTTGTGTGGGATCCCTATAGGATTGCCCATCACGTCTGGTCAAAGGCTGAATACAACAACCCATTACAAGGGTCTGTTATTTAAACCTAACGGTATACCGGATATGCTCAAAAATTCCACCAAGGTTGTAATATCTCTTTTAAATCACTTATGGTTGTGACAAGAGTATTTTTAGGTTCCTGTCCAGGTTCACCTATTTTCTGATCAGAAGGCGTATCTATGTCAAGATCCAATACTCCTTTTAAAATAGATATCCATCCTTCTAAAACCCTTCTACCATAACCAGATAACATAAGATCTATATGAGATGCATTTACTTTACGAGCGATATCTGCCGCACTTCTGCCAAGAAACTCCAACCCTCTCATATCTAAAGCTAAATCCGTAAGGGAATCTGAATGATGTGGGTCTGATCCACCATTTCGAATAATTATATCCGGATTATACTCTTTTATTATTGGAAATATAACTTCTTGGAAACTATAATGATACTCTGCTATGTTGGAATCCCTAGGTAATGGAATATTAACTATAAAACCTTCTCCAGAACCATGTCCAATTTCTTCTATATTACCCCTACCTGGATAAAGGGTCCTTGGGTCCTGATGTATAGATATGAATAATACATCTGGGGTATCATAAAATATATCCATTGTGCCATTTCCCTGATGTGCATCAGTGTCTAAAACGCACACTTTTTTACCTTCATTCACAAGATACTGGGCAGCTACAGCTACGTCATTGAACAAACAAAAGCCTTCTCCTTTCTCTCTTCCAGCATGATGGAGACCACCGAAGTTGATTAACGTCTTATACTCTTCACTCAATTTGGCAGCCTGCAACGTCCCACCTACTATTCTTCTAGCGGCTTCAGGAGCATACTCTGTTATAGGTGTGTCAGGTGATACTCTTCCACCCCGCTTAGCCAATTTTTCCACCTTTTCTATATATTGAATTGGATGAATCAGACAGAGATCTTCGTTCTCTGCTCTAGGCGACTCAATTATATTAAGAGCATTTTTAATTGTTTCATTCTCTTTGATCATAGATATAAATGTTGGAAAACGATCTGGATTGAACGGATGAAAATCTCCGAAATAATAGTTACCATAATCTTTATGATAGAACAGGGGTGCTTTATTCATTCATCTTCCTCCTTTTGTTGGCTGAAATATGGGCATTTCGAATAGGATTTGGGATCTTGTAATCGCAATGGTTTCTTACAACGTCCAACGAGGTTTCAAAGGATACCTTATTACCCGGTGAAATATATATGGGATTTTTCGCTCTAGAACTGCTTAAATAAGCATAGCCTACCATCTTTCTTTTATCCATGATTTTCTTAACTGGATACCCATGAGAAACACTACCATTCACTTTACCGGTCAATTGGCTTTTTGCCACACCTATCGTTGATATATCCATTTCAACACCTAAATGGGAAGCTAGACCGAGACCTCTAGGATGAAGCACACCATTACCATCAACCAGTACAGCATCTGGCGTTATATCTGAGGTTTCGATCAACTTTTTTAGTACAGGTAGTTCTCTATATGCCAAATATGTGGGTATATATGGAAAAGAGATCTCCGCATCTACAATAACATTATCGATCTCATCTCTTTCATTCCAAATAGAAAGAGACCCATATGCCTTTTTTTCACCATACGAGACATCTACACCACCTACTATTTCTGGATTTTCTACTTGATCAACGATTTCGATCTTCTCTTTAGCTTTATTTTGTTCCTCTCTAAGCTCTTTCAATACTGGTTTTGCTTCAAAATCAGTGAACAACATTTTATCAAAGCTTTTAATTCGACCTTCCTTAACAATTATTCCTTCATCCTTCAACAATTCTTTTTTCTTTTCTACACCCATTCCAAACCCTCCTATCTTCCCTGTGGACATAACAACTCTATGACAAGGTACTATGATAGGAGTTGGATTCTCATTCAACATCTTACCTACTGCCCGAGAAGCTATCTTATCCCCTAAAGCTTCTGCTAAAACTCCGTATGTAGTAACTCTTCCTTCAGGTATCTGCTTCACTATATCGTAAAAATAACTTCTGAACTCATCAACTATTTTAGGTATAGACATCGAATGTTAAATCAATATCATAGAATAAACCATTTTCGATTATTGTTTTGTTAAAAAACTATAAAAGCATAGTAACATATCGTTTAATGAAACAATGAAAGTAGAAGACGAATTGAACGATATTAAAGGAAGATTAGAAACGATTGAACGATATCTGAAACTAAATGCTAAAGAGAACCTCGAAGAAAGTATAGTCAAACGATTGAAGAAAGATTACAGCAAGACAGTCTCTGACGATCCTAGAGAGAAAATCAAATCATACAGGGATATAGATCTGAAAAAAGAAAAAGGGGATTATATTTTGAACGGAGAGCCCGTTTCTCAATCACAATGTTTCAGATTGGAAAACGAGGCTAGAGAATTGGGTTTTAACAACTTGGATGAAGTAACTGAACTTTCCAAGGAGGAAAGAGACAAGATTTTAGACAAAAAGCTAGATGAATGGAAAGAAAAACCTGACAGGGAAAACAAAGAACACGTAAAACAGAGATTAGAGGAATTGATAGAAGAAAAATTCTTTAATCTAAATGATTCCAATAACCTGATGGACCTTATGGACCAATATGAAAGTGTTATCAATCGTTTAAAGAAACTGGAAAAGAAACTATAATATTAACAAGGAATATCTACCGGATATCATGATTCAGAAAGGTGAAAATGTAATACTTTGGAAGAAAAACTGGATGACTTTAGTTGAGGTCGATGGAGAAACAAAGAAAGTCTCCGGTATCGGCGTGGTAGATACACATAGGATGATAGATGAAGAATGGGGGAGCATAATCCAGTTAGGAAGAGATGAATATAGGTTATTACAACCGGCTATCAAAGATGCGGAATATTTTTTGAAAAGAGATGCTCAAATTATTTTACCTAGGATTGGTATCCAGATAGCCCTTTATTGTGACATCTTCTGCGGTAGTAAAGTCGTCGAAGGAGGCGCAGGGTCTGGAATGCTTACTGCTCTACTTGGTAAGTACGTGGGTAAGGATGGAGAAATTATAACTTACGAACTGCGTGATGATCACATTCAGACAGCTAAAACTAATATCAAAAAGTTAGGATTAGATGATAGATGTGAAATTGTAAAAGGTGATGTTACTAAAGATGTTGAAGAAAGAGATATTGATGCATTTATAGTTGACATACCAGAACCATGGAAAGCTGTCCCTATGGCTAATGAAGTATTAAAGAATGGTAGATTTTTTGCAGGTTATATACCTTCGGTAAATCAGATGGAAAAAACTGTTAAAGAATTGAGAAAGCAGAACTATATAGATATAAAATCTTTCGAAAGCTTTGAACGTGAGATGGTTGTTCAAGACAGAGGAGTTCGACCTTCTTTTGATATGCTGGGTCATACAGGATATATCGTTGTAGGTAGAAAATCCAGCGGCAAATAAGAAGTATATATGTGCTAATCGTAAGGCTTATAACTGATTTCACAAATTCACCTTCGAATATCAACGGGGTCAATAATATGGAAGAAACAAAAATCACTATTGGTAAACTATTAGAGGAAAAAGCAAAGGAACATCCCGATAAAGAATCGATCATATTCAATGATCAGAGGATTACCTATAAAGAATTGAACGAAAAGGCTGAAAGATTAGCCCATTTTCTTATGAAAAAGGGAATAAGTAGAGGAGACAAAGTATCGATATGGCTCCCTAATCTACCTGAATGGGTAATAGCATGGTTTGCTGTACCTAAGATTGGTGCCGTGGTAGTACCAACGGATCCTTGGTACAAGAGTGGTGAGATACAGTATATGTTCGATGATTCGGATACGAGAGCTGTGATCACTACAGATACACACGGTAAGTACAATTTCTTAGATATACTAGAAGAGGTAAAACCGGAACTTCCTAAATTAGATCAAATTATATTGTTGAAAGGAGAAAGTGACAAAATACCCACTTTAAATTTCGATGATGTTTTAGAACAAGGTAAAAATTGGGAAGAAAATGAGGATTATTTAGAAAGGAAAGAAAATACAGATTACGACGATATAACTTTCATCTTATACACATCTGGAACTACTGGAAAACCAAAAGGTGTACAACTCACTCACTACCAGATCGTTAAAAATGCCCATGATCAGGGAGAAATACTACATACTTCTGAAGATGATAAGTTAGTAATTCCTGTTCCATTCAGTCATTGTTTCGGAAACGTAATGAGCATTACATTGATGGTGGTATTTGGAGGAACGATGATACCCTTAGTGGATTTCGATCCATATAAAGCGTTGGATTTGGTAGAAACGGAAGAAGCAACGATGATTCACGGTGTACCAACAATGTTCATACGTGAACTAGAAGTTGCCAAGGAAGAGAATTATAATACCGACAGCCTTAGAACAGGTATAATGGCTGGTTCGAGCTGCCCAGTTGAAACTATGAGATCAGTCATCAATGATCTAGGCTGCAATGTCTCGATAACTTACGGGCTGACGGAAGCCTCACCTGGAGTAACGATGACTCGGTTCGATGATTCTATTGAAGACCGTGTAGAAACAGTTGGGAGGGTCATGCCAGACCAAGAAATAAAAATAGTGGATGATTCGGGTGAAGAAGTAGAACCTGGAGAAACTGGAGAATTACTAGTGAAAGGTTATAATGTGATGGAGGGATATTATAACAAACCAGAAGCAACGGATGAAACTGTCGAAAAGGGATGGCTGCATAGTGGTGACCTTGCTGAGATGGACGAACGAGGTTATGTAAAGATAGTCGGAAGAAAGAAGGATATGGTTATCGTCGGTGGATTGAACGTTTATCCTCGGGAGATAGAGGAATATCTTATTGAACACCCAGAGATCAAAGAAGTTGCCGTAGTCGGTGTACCTGATGAGGAGCTTGGTGAAGTTGTGGCTGCCGCAGTTGTACCTACCAAAGATTCAGACCTATCACCCCAAGATGTGGTTGACTCCTTATATGGAAGAGTAGCAAGTGCCAAAGTTCCAAGATATGTAGTGGTAGGAATGGATTTGCCTGTATCCGGTAGGGGAAAGGTCCAGAAATTCAAATTGAGAGACACCCTGACTGAATTGATTGAAGAGGGAAAATTAGAAAAAATCGTTCCTTCGAAAGTCAAAAAGAAGGACTAAAACTCCTTCTATCAATTTTTTTATTTTTGGGTAAAAAGTTTAATACATGACCACAAATTGGTTTTTCAATGAAATGTCCACACTGCGGTAGAGAAACAGAAGGGGAATACTGCCCCACATGCGGATACAAATTCGAGTCATCTAGAGAAAACGATAGCGATAATTTTAAGGATATTCTTAAAAAAGTTATAAACATATTCTCCGTATTTGCATTGTTTTTATTTCTCGGATATTTAGTATTGAACACATCCATATTGATCTGGAGCCTTGAATGGATCCCTCAATACTTGGTACACGCTGAAACCATATTATATGTAGTTTTATTAGAACCTGTAGGTATAACAGAAATTACTGGAATCTCTTTTGTATTATATTTCTTTATTCTCGCATTTTTTGTTCTGATCTCATACATTTTGATATTTTACCTGAGTATAGAAGATTTTATTATATATCTTAAAAATACCATAAGTTCAACGGGTAAGAAAACAAATAAAATCGATAGTCCAATACCTAGGCTTTCTTACATTTTTATGGCATTATTGTTTTTCAGCTATGGATATTATATGATGCTAGAGGGTATTGGAATTTCACCGGATGCACCGGGCCTTGATCAATTTCCACTTTGGCAGATCATCTATCTAATGACTAGAGCTGCGGTATGGGAGGAGTTGTTAGTGAGATGTGTTTTCATGGGCCTACCCATGTTCTTTTACATTTATAGTAAAAAGCGTAAATGGGATTGGAGGTACTTATATGGGGGTTTTGGACTAAAAGAAAGGTTCGTAATAATCCCTATATTATTATCTTCAACGGTCTTTGCAATAGCCCATCTCGGTGGTTGGGATCTATATAAATTACCTCCAACCTTCGTAGCAGGACTTGCTTTTGGATATCTTTATGCTAAGGATGGACTTCATTCAGCTATACTGCTCCACTTTATCTGGGATTTCCTCTCAGTTCCAATGAGGGTATTTAATATAGAGTACATGGAAGTCTACTTTGGACTTTTATTACTCCTTTGGATGGCCGCTGGTGCCTACTATGCATACTATTATTCAAAACTTGGAATAAGATGGTTAAAGGGAAAAAAGAAAGAAGAGCCTGTAAAAGCAAAGAGGGAAGAACAACCTAGTATTGTAGTTCCAGGATTAAGTACTGCTTATGTCTGTCCTCAATGCGGGAACAATAAGGCGGTTTATACAGAGGGCGGTAAACTCGAATGTAAAAGATGTGGTAATAAAAGTGAAGTCAATATAGACACATCTAATAAAAAAGTAGAAAAAAGAAATGATAGAGGATCTTGGCCACCTATCGATTAAGAATGGGTGTTTTTAAATATTCAATACGATTCCAAACCTTTATATTATAGAGTGATTTCGGAACAAATCGATACCATGGCTAAAAATTTAAAAATAACCATCGACCGAGAGCTGTGCACTGGGTGTGGTATATGTATCCGTTTTTGTCCCAAAGATGTTCTTGGCGAATCTGATGAACTAAACCAATATGGTAATCATTATGCTGAAGTAAAGGACCTTGACTCTTGTATTGAATGCAGGAGATGTGAACTTTATTGTCCCGACTTTGCTATTTCTGTAGAAACTGAGGAGGAAAAAGAATGAAACAACCCGGTACTTATTTTATGGAAGGAAATGAGGCTTGTGCAGAAGGGGCTATGAAAGCGGGACTTGGTCTTTACGCAGGGTATCCAATCACACCGGCTTCTGAAGTGATGAATCATCTAGCTAAAGAACTCCCTAAAACAGGAGGACGGTTTATACAGATGGAAGATGAGATCGCAAGTATGGCGGTCATAACCGGAGCCTCATGGAGTGGGTTAAAAAGTATGACTGCGACTAGTGGGCCAGGATTTTCATTGATGCAGGAGAATCTAGGTTACGCAGTTATGACTGAAACACCATGTGTTTTGGTAAACGTTCAAAGAGCTGGACCTTCTACTGGGCAAGCTACCAAACCGGGTACGGGAGATGTGATGCAGGCTAGGTTTGGCAGCCATGGAGACTATGAAATAATAGCCTTGAGTCCAAACTCGGTTCAGGAAATGTTCGATTTCACGGTTAAAGCATTCAATCTAGCTGAAAGATACCGTACACCTGTGATATTACTTGCAGATGCTGGGGTAGGACATATGAGAGAAAAATTTACCATACCTGAAGATATTGATATAATAGAAAGGAAAAAACCAAAAAAAGGTGATACCGAGTTTTTTGATACGAGCGAAGAAGATCATGTTCCTCCTATGCCTTCTTTTGGAGAAGGTTATGAATTGATGGTTACCGGTTCAACCCATTTAGGTGACGGAACAAGAGATACAGCTACTTATGAAGCTCAGGAAAACTTAGTTAGGCGATTAACAGCAAAGATAAATGAAAACAGGAAAGATATTGAAGATTGGGAAGAAATGCACTGTGAAGACGCTGATTTAGTGGTAGTTTCATATGGTTCGATGTCGAGGCCTGTAAAAGGTGCTGTAAAAAAAGCTAGGGAAGATGGCTATAAAGTCGGGTTCTTTAGACCTAAAGTTATGTGGCCCAGTCCAGATGAAAGAATGAAAGAGATCGGCAAGAATTCAGATGTTCTATTAGTCGAACTTTCTCTGAGAGGTTATAGAATGGAAGTTGGGAGATGCGTTGGTGGAGATAACTTGAATGTTTACGATAGATTGAATTCGTTACCTAGTATAAATCAAGTTTATGATAAAATCATGGAGGTGATGGAATGATCCATGCTAAAGATATCAGAGAAAACTACATCAGAAATTACCCTTCAGCGTTTTGTCCCGGATGCGGGGACGGGATGGTATTAAATGCCATGTCTAGAGCAGTTGAAAAAAGTGGTATCGATAGAAAAAAAGTGGTAGCAGTAAGTGGTATTGGATGTGCTGCATGGATACCTTCTCCATACTGGAAAGTAGATACATTGCATACTACCCACGGAAGGGCCATCCCTCATGCTACTGGTTTGAAAATCGGAAACAAAGACCTCGAGGTGATGGTGGTTTCTGGAGATGGTGATTGTGCAGGAATCGGTGGAAATCATCTGCTCCACGCAGCACGTAATAATATAGACTTGAATGTTTTGATGATAAATAATGGACTTTATGCCATGACTGGTGGACAGGTTGCACCTACTACAGAACATGGAGAAAGAACTTTAACAACACCTTATGGAAATCCATCCCAGGGTATCGATATTTGTAACGTGGTCAAACATGCTGGTGCTAGTCATGTTGCAAGATGGACGACTTACCATATGAACGGATTGATTAAGGAAATCGAAAAGGCAATGGATACTAAGGGGTTCTCATTTATAGAGATACTTAGTCAATGTCCTACAAGAACGGGTAAGAAAGAAGGATTGTCAGGAATAGATATGTTAGAATGGTATAAAGATAACACTACTAAACAGAAAGATGGTGAAGGGATCTATGTAGGTGAAATACATTACGTAGAGAGACCTGAACTTACCGAGGAGATATATAAACAGATCATAGAACAGGGCGGTGAACCGATATGCTGACGATTAGGATAGGTGGATGGGCAGGTCAAGGAACGGTTTTAGCTGGAACTATACTGGGGAAGTCATTGGCCCTTGGACAGGATTACGATGTTGTTCAAAAACGATCATATTCAGCAGCGGTTCGGAGTGGGATCGCTTATTCAGATATAATCGCAGATAAAAAAGAAATAGACGAACTGATAGTAGATATCCCTAATTATTTGGTGATACTCTATCAAAAGACATTAGATGCCTGGAAAGATAAAGTTGAGGGATGTGAACACCTGATCGTGGATTCCACTAGGGTGCATGAAATTAACAAAACCCAAGGTAAAGTTTATGAGGTCCCAGCTGGTAAAATAGCAGAAGATATCGGAAATTCAAAAACTGCCAACATCATCCTTTTAGGTGCTTTAGCTAAAATATGTGAAGATATAGACTTAGACTCACTTATTGAAACTATCGAATCGGATTTCCCTGAAAAATATAAGGATTTGAACATTAAAGCTGTCAAAAAAGGTTTTGAATATATTAGTGTTGAATATAATAAATAATGAGAAAAACATTCGAAAACCTTATTATGGTATTGAAACTAAGAGAGTTGAGAACAGATGGTAGATGAAACCGAAGACGACGATGTTGAAGAGGTAGAAACTAAAGAGATTAGGGATGCTGAAAAGAAATACAATAGGTTAGTTCAACAGAGGAACGAACTGAATGATGAAGCAAAATTCTACCGTGAAGAGAGAGATAAAATCCACGAAGAACGTAAAGAAGTACAGAAAGAACTCGATAAGAATAAAGCCATGAGAGATAAACTGGTGAAGAAAGCAAAGGATCACAAACAAAAAAGGAATGAATACCAGAAGAAGGCTAAAGAATTAGTTCAATTCAAACGAGATAAAAGGGACAAGATCGTTAATAATCTACCTCAAAAGGTAAATGAATTAGAAGCTGAAATTAAATCTATGGAACTTAAACAAGAAACGACACCACTCTCACTCGAAGATGAAAAAGAACTCATCGATAATATCAGAGATAAACGAAAAGAATTAGATGAAAAGAAAGGAATTTTAGACGAACAGAAAAAGTTGATCGGTGAGATCGAAGGTCTAGATGAAAAAATTGATGAACTTTTCGAGAAGGCTGATGCAGAACATCAACAAGTAGTCGAGTATTCTGAAGAATCTCAAAAATATCACGACCAAGTCGATGAATTATATAATGAAATGCAGAAATATATGGACGAAGCAGACGAAATGCACGATGAGTTCATTGAGATCAAAAAGAGAGCTGATCATTACCATGAAAGAGCTATGGAGATGAAAAGCGAGGTGATCGGCCTTAAAAAGAAACGGCGGAAAAATTATCGACAAAAACAAAAGAAACTTATGGAACAAAATCTACAAGTGAAAAGGGAACTAGAAGACAAAGAGAAATTAAAAGAAAAAGAGGATAAAACCCTTGAACAGCTTATCAAAGAAGGAAAAATTGAGATGTGAAGATTAATATGAAAAGAGTTTTAGTAACTGGAGGATGTGGATTTGTTGGAACGAATCTTATAGATTATCTCTTGGTAAATACTGATTGGAAAATCAATGTTTTAGACAATCTATCAGAGGGAAAAATCAAGTATCTAAAAAGTATTGACAATTATGACGAAAACAGGGTAGCGTTCTTTGAAGGGGATATAAGAGAAGAGAAGGATATTGTACGATCTATGGACGATTGTGATTACGTGATTCATTTAGCTGCTCAGACAGGTGTGGTCCCTTCTATTGAGTTACCTCTAGAAGATGCAGATATCAATATAATAGGAACGATCAAACTTCTTCAGGAAGCTGTGAAAAACAAAATAGAACGGTTCATTGTAGCATCATCTGCAGCACCACTTGGCGAACAGACAATGCCCATCGATGAAAACAAGGTACCTCAACCAATGTCCCCATATGGTGTAAGTAAATTGGCGTGCGAGGGATATTGTAGCGCCTTTGCAGTATGTCATGGATTGAACACTGTTGCCTTGAGGTTTTCAAATGTTTATGGTCCAAATTCATGGCATAAAGGAAGTGTGATTGCGAAATTCATTAAACAGATCATCGATGGGGCAAGACCTGTTATCTTCGGAGATGGAGGACAGACCAGAGACTTTATCCATACTAAAGATATCTCTCAGGCTTTATATAAGGCGATAATAAAAGAGTTACCTAACAATTTTGAACTTATCCAAGTTGGAACTGGAGAAGAAACTAGTGTAAACGAACTCTATGAATCTATCAAAAGTAAGATGAATAACATGGATTTCGAAGCACCTGAACCGAAATACGGAGAGGCAAGATCCGGAGAGATTTACCGGAATTATGCTGATATCTCAAAAGCTAAAGAAATTTTAGATTATGAGCCTAAAGTAGAATTAGAAGAGGGACTAGAAGAAACGATCGCATGGTTCTTGGAAAACTACTAGTGAAATTTTTGAAATTACTTCAAAAATCAATTATATATGCTTTAATATCTACATGATGATATGTCAAAGCAATCAAAAGTGACTATACTTGGTACTAGTGGTGGAATTCCTATCGAAGGTAGAGCTCAATCAGGAATACTTTTGGAAAGTTCCGATACTAAGATCCTCTTCGATTGTGGTATGGCTGTGCCTTTGAGGTTAAAAGAATATGGTGTGAATGCTGAAGAAATTGATTATATCTTTTTAACTCATGGTCATTTAGATCATATTCAGGACCTACCATCCCTTACAAAAGCCTCATGGTTAAGAACAGATGAAGCTAAATTTACTATCGTTTGTCCCCCTGATTTGGTAGATGAACTTCCAGACGTTTGGATAAGTGTGGGTGAGTTTGAAAGGACTGATCTTGATATACAAACATTAGCCCCGGGTGAAAAAAGTACATTTGGGGATTTTATCATCGAAGCATTCGATACTCCCCACCTCCAGGAAAGTCAGGGCTATAAAATAGATGATGGGGATATAATCTACACAGGAGACACTGCGCCGAACCCTAATTTGAAAGGAATATTGAAGGATACGAAGCTTTTAATTCATGAGCTTTCTCTACCTATGGAAACCAGCCTGCATACTCATCCAGAAGGGCTAATCGATATATTATCTGAAAATAATGTCGAACGATTGGTATTAACACATTTCTATCCTCAAGTTTTAGAAAATATTGAGAAGACTAGGCAAAAAATAGAGGGGGATACAGGAATAAAAACTATTATAAGCCGGGACCTAGATAAATATATTATTGAAAATTAAAAGGGAAAGGTAATAAGATGAAATTACTCGTGATACCAACTACAGATTGGACTGGGCACCCAGTTCCTAATCGCTTGAATTTCGTCTTCGATAATATTGCTCAAAATAATGAAGTGGATGTATGTCATTTTAAATTATTCAATAAGAAAAAAAGGAAAACAAAATGTAATCTTATTCCAATGGATAAAAGAGTTGAAGAGAATATAGGCAGTTATTACATAAAGAATGTATTTTATCATGGAGATAAGATATCATCTCTAGTTGAGGATTACGACGCAGTAATATCCACCAATTTAATACCTGGATTTTTCGTAAATTTTAGTGAAACTCCCGTGATTTTTGATTATTTAGATTATCTACCTGGAAGTGCTTCGATGTATTATTCAGAACCTCTAGATTCATTAGCAAGAAAGTCAGCGGAATGGTTATCATTTTTTAATATTAAGAAATCAGATGGGATTATCACTCCCACTGAATCTTTTAAAAACTATCTGAAAAATATCACAGATTGCCCTATCAAAGTGATACCTAATGGAGTCGATATGGACATCATATCTCATAGTGATCCGAGTAAGATCAATAGGAATTACAATCTAAGTCATCCAGTTCTCGGTTATGTTGGCTCGTTAGAAAGGTGGGTGAATTTAGAGTGGATCATCGATATGTTCCCTAAGATTAAGAAAAGGTATTCAAAAGCAAAACTTTTGATAATTGGACCCGGACTGCACACGAAGTATTCAGAGAAGTTGAAAAGTAAAGTAAAGGATATGGGTCTTACGAAATCCATCATCTTTTTAGGAAGGATACCTTACAAGAATCTTGCAGAGTATATATCTGCAATGGATATAGGTTTGAATCCAAGGAAGGATTTTCTCATGAATAAGATGACAATGGGTAGTAAAGTTCTTACTTATCTCGCATGTGAAGTACCCGTTCTTAGTTCAAATATGCCTGAAATTGAAGACCGTTTTGGACCAAAACAAGGTGTTTTTAAGTACAGTTCTGAAGAAGAATTTTTTGGTGAGCTTCATAAAGCACTTTATAAAAAAGTTGACCTAGACGTTATCCAAAAATATGATTGGAAAGTCATTTCTAAGAAATACGAAGAAACAATAAAAGAATTCATTAGTTAAACGGTCTGCTAAATTTTTTTATAGAATGTGATTATAGTTGTTAGATAAATGGATTTATTTGCTCATATTACGATACCGCTACTGATCCTTCTAGCTCTTAGGGTAGATACCCGTAAAATCCTGCTAATGTTGCCCTTTGTAGTTATCTTGGATCTTGATGTTTTTTTTGGATATCATAGATTTCTATTCCATAATTTATTGATAGCCTTTTTACTTCCGCTTATATGGACCATCTTTATCTACAAATATAAAAAAGAATGGTTTAATTATGCATGGATTGCATTATTTTTTATAATTTCTCACCTCATAATAGACCTTACCGAAGGGATTGCATTATTTTACCCCGTACTAACTACTTTTTATGACGTGGAAGTTTCATTATATATTCAAGATTTTGTCGGACCTATACCGATACCTGACTTTAGTATAATAGTAAACACTTTTGAGGCACAAAAAACCGTAGCTGTAGGTGAGGGACTTGGCGCTGCTGAAACTACTCAAAGATATCCCACAATGGATAATGTTTCTGTAGCTCTCTTCATTACTTTAATGGTAGCTTCTGTTATGTACTTCAAAAAGAGTTTTGTTTTTGTAAAAGAAGTGTATAAACTGATTCAAGATATTTATGAATTGATATTAAAAAAGATAAAATTAATACTGAAAAAAATAAAAGGGTTTTTAGATTAGATATCTTCGAGATCTGCAAAGAGGTCATCCTCTTCTTCTTCGTCGGTTAATGGTTCACCGCATTCTGGGCACTCTTCGGAATCTGCAGAAACTTCTGCTCCACATATCGGACATTCTTTGACTTCCTCGACTTCTGCTTCTTCCTCATCAGGTGGAGCTAATTCTTCGCCACATTCAGGACATTCCTCGGAGTCGATGGGGATCACTGCACCACATGTCGGGCATATCCCTTCCTCTACTTCTTCCTCCTCTTCTTCAATTAACTCAACTTCTTCTTCACCAACTTCGTAGGTTACCTCTTTTTTAGACATTACTGACATGGCGATGCCAATAACGAAAATTATTATTCCCACCGCAACACCTGACAAGAATAAATATCCATAAACTCCGGATGGGTTTTCAATTCCCATAAACGGATCCAGTCCCGAAAATTTAATTGCAACTGTTCCAAGTGTTATCAGTATTCCCAATATTAGCGGAATGAATGATAAATTAAAACCACTTTCTTCACTTTCTAGTTCATATTCTTCATCTTCCCATTCTTCTTCATCTGATTCTTCATCTTCCCATTCTTCTTCATCCAATACTTCTTCTTCTGTTTCCTCAGCCATGTATAGCCCTCCGGTTATCAACCAGATTCAAATATGAATTTATAACAGTTAAGCATTATTTAAAATTAGTGGTTTAAG
>JBNJDY010000003.1:0-63109 GCA_051745305.1 Thermoplasmatota archaeon | reverse complement strand
GAAAAATGGGAAATTTATTTATATGTGTGTCTTTTGTGGCTGTTTGAGCATTTAGAAAGCATCGAACCGAGTCGGTAAAATGGAATTTGCCTTTTAATGCTCAAGGATCACTATAATTTCCTCCTCCCTTTTTCTTTTAGATCATTATGATAAATTATTTCGAAGAGTGATGTAAAGTAGCAGTTGAAACATGTATGGGAGTGAAACCAGACGATAAAGCTGTTATTTTAGCGGATAATGATAGTAACAAGATTGCTAAGAAATTGAAGGAAAAATTACTTGAGATAATTCTTCATGTAAGATATTTTAATCTCGATATATATAGAGAGGGACCTCTAGATCGTTATCCAGACACGATCGAAAAGTCGGCAACTGGTGCTACTGTCACCTTTTGGACCGCAAGATTAGTAGAAGGAGAATTACAAACAATAAGGATGCCTTTCTTGAAATCCGCTGTTTTTAACGGACGACATGCGCATATGGTAAATATTACAGAGGAGATCGTAGAAACTGGATTAACAGGTGATTACAATAAAGTAGAGTAGTTTACCAACACAGCTCATTCTTTGTCCAGTAAATGTAAAGACCAGTAAATGAAATAGGTATGATTGTAGCAGTTATGAAGCTTAAAATAGATTTTCTATGATCCTTGTCATATGAATCTATACCAACTTTTAGAAAAAGTATAAGAGATAACGTGAATAAAGTCCATAGAGTCCAGAAACAGTATCGGTGTATCGTCATTTTCCATTCCTCAAGGGATGCGGCTGCCGGGATTCGAACCCGGGCAGCAAGCTTGGGAAGCTTGAGTCTTAACCAACTAGACCACAGCCGCACAATGGGGGAGACCCCTGTTTTTCAAGTGGAATCAACGAAAGGGTGTCATCTATTGATGTTGTATTCCTCTTCTTTTTCGATAACCTTATCTTCGTAATCTGTACCCAAGTGTAAAGCCAAAGTTTCGATTCTAGCGATATTTTTGATGAATTTACTTTTACTCTCAGTATCCATAAGTTCTTTGAATTCACGTATCTTAAGATAAATATCTACGAGGTTCCAGGAGAATGCTAATGTCAGAAAAGCACCTAACACAAAGAGCCAGTAGATCCAGTTACCCATCACATCGGCCATGGACAATAGAGCCTCGGGAGCGTAATCGGATAGGACCACACTGAACAATCCTAAGATGAATAAGTACGCCCCGATTATCAATACGATTATAGATAATATTATTTGATTTTCCCTTAATTTCTTTTTAAGTTTCATATTATCCCTGAAACCTGAATATTTTACTTAAATGTTATCATCTATCAATGGTGATGAGAGTGTAGGTTATAGAATGCTCGTTCGACTACTTCACTCAAAGCAGGATGTATGTGCATTCCTCTAAAGATTGGATTAGCGGATTGATCTTGAGTGTACATAAGGTTGATGATCTCTTGAATCAAAGTCGATGCTTGTGGTCCGACTATATGGGCACCTAAAATACGATAGGTATCCTTTTCAACGATCACCTTAATAAAATAATCCTCAGCCATCATGGCCATACCTTTTCCAGTATCACCATATGGGTAATAACCAACTAAGATATCATGTTTCTTATCTGCTTCTTCTTCCACCATCCCTACAGATGCTAGTTCAGGATAAGTAAAAATTGCATGAGGAACTGCATGATAATCCATCTCTCTTTTTCTTTGAGTAAAGGCATTATAATAAACTATTTCAGCTTCTTTATTAGCTACGTGTTTGAACATATATTTTCCAGTAGCATCACCAAGAGCCCATATATTATCTTTAGAAGTTTCCATCTTCTTGTTTACTTTGATCCATCCTCTATCATCTGTATCGATACCACTTCTTTCGGGTTTCAAGTATTCAGAATTAGATTTTCTACCTGCAGCAACTAAAATTTCATCACATTTGAATCCTTTACGTTCTCCTGATTTATCTTCAGCGACTACTAACCTAACATCACCTTTTCTCTTAACTTTCACAGCTTCATGTCCAGTATATATTTTCATTTGTTCTGATAACTTCTTCTGTAACACGTCTGATACTTCAGGTTCTTCTCCTGGTACGAATTGTTCATTCCTACCAATTATAGTAACATCAGACCCCATCATAGATAAGAAGTATCCGTACTCAGCTGCTATATATCCTCCTCCTACTATAACGATTCTTTCTGGTAATTCCTTAAGATGAAGTAATCCTTCACTTGTAATATATCCACTTTTTTCTAGACCTTCTATAGGTGGTATTAAAGGTTCAGATCCTGCACCTATGATTATCTTTTTTCCTTTGATCTTATTATCATCTACTTTTAAAATATAGTCATCTATGAACTCTCCAGTAGTATGGTAAAAGTCTAAATCTTCAGATTGTTTTAAGCTATTGCCTATGTTTTTACTTTGCTCGTCAACATGATCTCTCATTCTTTTCATGACTCTTTTAAAATCGATATTCTTCACGTCAACATCTATTCCAAACTTAGAAGATTCTTTTATATGTCCTATCAATTCAGCGGGATAGAGTATCATTTTAGACGGTATACAACCTCTAGTAAGACAGATGCCACCAGGTGCGTCCTTCTCTACGACAGCAACAGAAAGACTATCATCTCTGGATAAAGCCTGGGTAACTACACTGGTAACTGAACCACTCCCTATACCAATAATATCATATTCCTTCATATCTATCTAAATAGATTTTTTATTATTTAGTACCTTTTCCTAAAAAGTAGAATAAAAACTTTAAACCATATACTTATACCATTATTATGAAAGAAACAGCATTGTGTAAACTTCACGAGGAAGCAGGAGCGAAGATGACGACCTTTGCCGGTTATAAGATGCCTTTGAAATTCACGAGTATAACAAAAGAGCACATGGCGGTCAGAAAGAAAGCAGGGATCTTTGATGTTTCACATATGGGAGAAATATTGATCAAGGGAGACGGAGCTATCGAATTCATCAGTAAATATTTGACGCAAGATATAGCAGAATCAGAGGTAAATGAAGTCAAATACGCTCATCTATTGAACGAAGAAGGCGGAATATTGGACGATACTTTAGTAGCTAAACTCACAGAAGATTCTTGTTACATAGTTCCAAACGCCGGTAACAACAAAAGGATATATGAATGGTTAGCTTCTCAAGGTGGAGAAGAGTATCTTACAGATATAACATATGATACGGTTATGTTAGCACTCCAAGGTCCGGAAGCTCAAAGAATATTGTCAGAAGTTTGTGACGAAGATATCTCTGATATAGAATTTTTCAGATCTAAACAAGTAGACGTCAATAAAAAAGTCATGAAAGCTTTTAACGAAGATTGGCCTATGTTAGATAGCCCTCTAATTCAGCGTAGTGGTTATACGGGAGAAGATGGTTTCGAGATAGTATTACCTGAAGAAGCAGGTAAGGTTCTTTGGGAACAGATATTATCTATCGAGGATCCACCTTTAAGATGTGGGCTAGGCGCTAGAGATACTTTAAGATTAGAATTTGGTTTCTTACTTTCCGGTCAGGATTTTGATGAATCTAGGACAACAGTTGAAACTGGATGGGGAGAACATGCAGTAGATTGGGAACATGAATTTATCGGAAAAGAAGCTCTTAAAGAGATCAAAGATACAGAACACCAAATGCTTAGAGGCATGGTGATGAAAGAAAAAGGGATACCTAGGAACGGTTATGATATCTACGATGGTGATGATAAAATAGGTACTGTAACCAGCGGTACCCGTTCACCAGTATTGAAAAAAGGTATAGCTTTAGGATATCTAGACAGCGGGTATCATGAAGAGGGAATAGAAGTTCAGATAGAGATAAGAGGAGAAAAGAAAAAGGCAGAAGTTAAAAACCCTCCTTTCATCTCTAAAGATTAGGTGGTCTCGCGAGTTTCCACTTGAAAAACAGGGGTCTCCCCCTTTAATAGGTGATATATATGAAAAGGTTAGAAGGATTAGACGAGTTCGAGCAGATATTGAAAACACCAGGCGTATCAGGATATGAAGACCCTATCAGGCATAAGATAGCCGGTCTGATAGCGGATCAAGTTGAAGGCAGTAATCCAAAAAACATCCGTGAAGATAATATCGGAAATCTGATTTATGAAAAGTCTGGCGATGAACCACACGTAGCTATGGTAGCTCACATGGACGAGATCGGTATGGTGGTTTCCAACATCGAAGATGACGGATTTTTAAGGATCAAAAAGATCGGAGGAGTCAAGGATTCACTTCTTCCGGGAAGACACGTTACTATCCATACTGAAAAAGGTCCCATCAACGGAGTTATCGGTCACAAGGCACCACATCTGACAACTGATGCCGACGATAAAGACGAAGTCGTTTCATGGACTAAGACCTATGTTGACGTAGGAGCTTCGTCCAAAGAAGAGGCAGAAAAGATGGGTATCGACGTACCGGACCCGATAGTGTTCATGAAACCACTCAGGTTGATGAACGATAAGATCATAGCAGGTCGAGCTTTAGATAACAGGATCGGATGTTTCGGTTTACTAGGAGCTCTTAGAGAACTAATTAATGATGGACCTTCTTTTAAACAATCGTATGTGTGGAGTGTCCAAGAAGAGATTGGTTTAAGAGGAGCTAAAGTCGTGGGTAATACGTTGAAACCGGATTACGTGATCGCCCTTGACACGTATACCACATCAGATTCACCAGGCCTAGAAAGTTTTTACAAGCCTATAGATCTCGGAGGAGGGCCAGTCCTTAGAATGGTCGATGCTAGAGCAATCGCGACTCCAAAAATGGTCAGGCATTTCAAGGACGTAGCTAAAGAGAACGATATCCCCTTCCAGTACGGTGTGACCGGTGGAACTACAGATGGTATGGCACTGCAAGAATCCGGATGTTTAACGATATCGATAGGAGTCCCGGTCAGGTATTCACATTCTACAGTAGAATGTGCACACTGGGACGATGTACTGAACCTGGCAAAATTGATATCTGCCGGAGTTAGAGAGCTACCTCTCTAAAAACCATTCTTTTTCTATTTTAATTTGAAGGAGAACGCTCATTATTTATCGATCATAATTTCCGCAACAACTCCATAATGATCACTTGCACAATATCCAGATTTTTCGTCATCACTATTACCAAAAAGTGAAAACTTTTCTAAGAGGGGCGGAGATCTTGGAAAAGTATCTCTTATATATATCCGGTCAAGCCTCGAGCTCGTATAAGTGTAATTTTTACCTCTCCACCTAGGATTATTTCTAATATCCAGAGTTTTCTCCGGTTCCGAATCAGTTATATCAGCATAAACTTCTGCTAAGTCGTACCAACAAGGATTTGCTTCTGAATTCAATAATGTTCTTTGCCCTGTCAAGTAATGATGAACACTTGAGTTCTCTAAACAATTGAAGTCACCAGTTAGAATAGCATAATCAGTATATATACCATCGATCTCCTTCATTATATTAACAATATAGTGCTCTTTCTGAATGATGCTATCCCATGGTAAATGTACATTCACCACAAGGAATGTATTATTTTCATATTCACATGTGATTAAAATTGCACATTTCATATGTCTCTTTTTCAATATCGGGTACTTGCTTAATACTAATAGCCCCTCATATTCGTTATCAAAAGTATGGTAATAGTCGTATTTGTACTCACTGATTTCACTTGTTATCTTGTTATAAGCTTCTTCTTTTACTTCCTGTAAACAGATTATATCAGCATTCACCGTTTTAATTTCATCGATGATCTGTTGCTCTCTTGATGGCATACCACGATCAGAGTTCCAGATATTGAATGTAGCAATCTTCATTGGATCACCCTTTTTATTTTTATCATTATTGATCTCTAGATTCTATAACTACGTCTTGTTTTAATATTAATTGCTTACTCTCATGATATTACTCCGCTCATACTATCAACCTAGTGTAGAATTCCAGTAGACTCGGATAAATGGAAGGAAGCACCTTCCTGATGTAAATCAGGTGGGTGAGGAAGTCACTGAAATAATCTCCAGTGGTGGTTTACAATTCTTTCTCGTAGATGTTCTTACGATGTCCAGCAGCAATAACCCACAGTTGTTCTCGTTCCTTCTTCCAATTGATGATAATTCTATAATCGCCAACTCTTAGTTTATAGTATGGATAACCTTTCAATTTAGTCAAAAAATGATCTGGCCAATCTTTAACCTCCTCCAACTTATCATATATCCTTAACCTAATCTCTTTCTCTAATTTAGTCAGCTGATCCTTGGCAGGGTCAGTAAACTTGACCTCAACCATCTAACTCTTCCCTCACCTCAGAAAGAGTAGAACCTTCATCCTTTTCCACTTGTTCCTTTCCCTCTTCGATAACTCTCAAAGTTTCTGCTGATAGTTTCTGCTCTTCATGCATTATATGGCGTAATGCATCTCTAACCAACTCACTTTTGTTTAGGTAATATGGATGCGTTTCGAGGAAATGATCTATTTCCTTCTTCATCTCGTTAGGGACTTTTACGTTTATTGAAGCCATAGCAACACTATAGTATTACAAAAACTTCATTATAAAGATTTTGGGTAAATGTTCTGTTGGATATACACAACCACAGGTTTTCCAGATTATTTCACCTAACGTTCCTGGTATTTACAAAGTTCATGAATATGGGTGTAACGGAGCGGAATCCTCGTGTTATACAAAGTTAAGATCCGTCCCTCTTGAATACACTAAGAACTATCGAAAATATTAATCCAATACCTTTTTCCATTCCTCTCTGAAACATATCGTCTCAAAGCCAATAGATTTATAAAAATTTGGAACTCCACCGAAACAGTATTCCGCACCTAGTTCTTTAGTCTTTTTCATCGCTTCAGTAAGTGCGATCGTTGCCAGATCTTTCCCTCTATGCTCAGGTACGGTTGCTAAAGGCTCCAAATAAGCATATTTATTCTGCTCATCAAACCACATCCCTGCATAACACGCATATTCACCGCTAGGAGCTTTTATTATAGTAGTTAGATCCTTTCGAAAATTGGGGCCACTTTGCATAAACAACCTCCTCTCATAATCCTCATCTAGATCCGGTCCGTGATCAAAACCTTTCCAAAGACATGCATGTATCTTTTTTATATCATTTTCCTCTTCTAATGAATATAGAGAATACCCCTCTGGCAGGTCAACTTCAACGAAGTCCTTATCATACGAAAAAATCGTTATCGGTTCTGTGTATACTTTTTTATATCCTTCCTTTCGTAAAAGTTGACTTTTTACCTCTTCCTTATCCGTGATCCAAACACTTAGAATTCTTTTATCATCACGTATACCTACTAATTCCTTTTCTGCATATTCGAGCATATCAGATAATAAGTGATCGTAACCATCTTTCAGGCTCAAAAAACACTCTCCTATATCCATCTCATAACATGCTATACCGACGAGTTTTCCCTCTTCCTCCCAGAGACCAAAACGAGGAGTGGACTTATGGTTAAAGTATGGATGCGTATGAGCATATTCAAAAAAAGGTCGTATTAAATAACTGTTGAGCGTTTCCAAATCATAGTTATCATCTAAAAACTGACAAACCTTTTCAAAGTCAGCTAACAACTTATACCTTCTATTAGTTATCATGATTTCACTTTTTTATACTATTATATATAAATTTTTAAATCCTTATTATACGTTTATATCCTACCAAATAGAAACTAATCCCCATTCCACAGGTTAGCTTTATCTAATATATCAAAAAAAAGAAAAAAGGGTTTTTTAGAATTCCGTTGTTCCAGTGAAGTTGAACTCAGGTATCTTCATGGCTGGAACACTGGTATAACCCGGATAGTAGCCTAGCGAGAACAGTACCCGTTCGTCACCTATCAATTCAACATTGCTGAAAGCGTCGAGTAGGTTCTGTGTAAACCTAAGATTCTTTAGCGGTTGTGTAACCTCTCCGTCTTCGATTCTCCAGGTCCCATCTCTAGTAAGTCCGGTCAATATACCTTTTACAGGGTGTACCGGTCGGCAGTAATTGAATCTAGTTACCAGTATCCCTTTCTCAGTATCTTCGATCATCTCCTGAACACTGGTATCCCCTGTATCCATCATCAGATTTAGAGGCATGGGACTCATCGGGTTCGGCATCGGCAAGGCGTGTCCCGTAGATTCTTTATCTTCTTCATCCCTTCCAGCAGTATAAGAGTCGTAAACGACATCGTTAGCTATCCCGTTCTTGACAATATCAACCCTCTGTTTAGGTACACCTTCGTAGTCGAATGGGAAACCGATCATCTCATCGTGCATAGCATCATCGAATATGTTAACCCGTTCGTCCATGATCTGTTCACCAAATTTTCCGTTCATGAAGCTTCTTTTCTCCTGAACTTTCTTAGCGCTCATACCCATCATGGCTAGGTACATGAGCATGGTGTTAACTGCTAACGGTTCCAACACAACTGTATACTCACCGGGCTCGATGTTCTCGGTATTCCTGTTGTTCAGGCCTTTATCAACAGCAGTCTTAGCAACGTTCATGTGATCGATATCTTTCACGTTAGCGGAGCACTGTTCACTCCAACCGAATCCTTGGTCGTTATCCCAGTCTGCTATAGCGGTAGCAGTCAAATTGGCTTTACTCATCCTGCTGCTCTTCATTATCCCGTTAGTATTTGCAACAAGTACTTCGATGGTTTCCGTTTCAAAAGCCCCGTACATACGGTCAACGCCTTTACCGCTTGCATACTCGATGATCTCTTTGACCTTTTCAGCACGCTCGTCCGGAGTATAATCGGCAGTTTCTTCGAAATAATTTTCTTTACCATCACGCCCCTCTTTAGGTTCTGGAAGACCTACAAAATCAGGGTCTTCTTTCTGATGCTTGGCTATGTTCTCAGCTCTTCGTAAAGCTTCCACAAGGGATTTTTCATCAACAGAATTTGTGGAAACCGATCCAACTTTCTTTCCAAGTATAGCTCTTATGGACACGTCGAAATCTTTCTGACCAACATTCTGGTGGATTTTAGAATTGGCGTACCTCGTCAAGGCCCTGTCTGTTCTGTGTATCAAAACCTCGACTTCATCGACTTCAACTTTATCCAGTACCTTCTGAGCAGAGCGCTCTAAATCTTCGTTTACCATTTTCCCACCCCCACGGTAACGTCTTCAAATCGAGCCGGTGCAACACCGTGACCGACTCTCATAACTTGGGGTGGTTCTCCTTTTCCGCAATTCGGGACTCCGTGCAGTTTCCAATCCTCTTTTCCAGATATAGCATTGCATCTTCTCCAGAACTCGTACGTGATCCCGGTATAGGTTGGGTTCTTGATCAATTTCTTAACTTCTCCGTTTTCAACTAAATAACCGGCTTCAGTTCCGAACATGAAGTTCAACCTCTTATCATCGATACTCCAGCTTTTGATACCGTCGAAGATGATACCTTTATCAGTTTCTTCGATGATCTCTTCCCTTGACCAATCTCCTGGTTCTAAATTGATATTAGTCATCCTGACTAGTGGTAAATTACTCCATCCGTCGGCACGCATACTTCCACTCACTTCCACATCTATCTGGGCCGCATCTTCTCTAGATGCTTGATATCCAACGAATATACCATCTTTCACAAGATCCACTTTCTTGGCTTTTACTCCTTCATCATCGTAACCGAACGTTCCCAATCCACCTTCTGCCGTAGCGTCGGATGTAAGGTGAACTATATCTGAACCGTATCTGAGCTTACCTAATTTATCAGGTGTCATGAAACTAGTACCTGCATAACTTGCTTCAGTTCCAAGGGCCCTGTCCAACTCAGTTGGATGTCCACAGCTTTCGTGTACCTGTAGAGCGAGTTGATTCGTGTTCAGAATGATATCCATCTTCCCTTCAGGACACTGTTCAGCTTTCAAAAGGTCAACTCCTTCTTGAGCTGTTTTCTCGGCATTACCCAAAAGATCCATACCTTCGAAGAATTCATATCCTCTTGAACTGTAATCTCCTCCAAAGGAATTAGGATAACTTCGAGTTTGAACGTCTTCGCCGTCAGAAACGGTCACACTCAAACCACCGCCGCATTGGACCAATTTCTGTTCTATCCGTGCACCTTCCGTGCTTGCGAACTCTTTTAAGAATCTCCAAGCTTTAAAATTGGAAGTCCGTACGTTTATTTGATCATCAACATCAAGACGATCGTTCACATCAACCAAATAATCGATCTTCTCATCCAAATCCACTTCGAAGGGATCTTTCTTGTAATCGTTCACGTACTCATCCTGATATATCTCTACTTCCTTTATATCTATTCCATCTGAAGTTTTACCGGAAGCTTTAGCTATCTTCATAGCTCTCTTGATCGTCTCGTCGATACCCTTTTTAGTCAATACAGATGATGAAGCAAAGCCCCATCCTTTGTCTATTATCCTTATACCGAATCCTTTGCTGGTATTGTCCTTTATAGTTTCAACGGAACCGTTCCTCACCTGTATCGATTGTGTTAAGATGTCTGAGAATCTGATGTCACCGTATTGGATATCCGAGTCCTCTAACCTTTTTATAGCATAATCAGTGATATCTCGCATATTTGCACCGTAATGCAAATGTTAACTGTCTTATATATAGGTTGTTGTGCGGGAAAAATAGAAAAACTTAATAAAGGTGAAAACGTCAAAATAACTAGAGTGATTAGTATGTATGAGAAATTAGATGAAATAAGCTTCAAAGAACTCGTTGGCTATTCTATCGAGGGTGAACAAGCTGCTCATGATGGCTATATGTCCCTTTCTAAAAAGTTGGAGGGTCTAGCATCTAAGAAATTTAAAAGCTTAGCTGAAGATGAAAAAAGACATAAGGAAGAACTTTTAAAACTTCATAAAATGGAATTTGGTGATAAAGATTATGTTGTTCCTGACGTTGAAGGCCTCCCGCCTCATGAAGGAGTATTCGTAAAAGAGATAAAAACAGTTAGGAATCTTATCGAGGCTGTAGACCGTGCTATGAAAGCAGAAGATGATGCCTATGAACTTTATAGTCATCTTTCTAAACGAAAAGAAAAATACCGCACACTCTTCAAATATATCGCTTTGATGGAAAAAGGGCATTATGAGAGTTTAAAAGCTGAAAAGTATCTCTATGAAACTGGAAAAGACCAATTCGAAAAACAGAAAGATAAAAAGACACCCGGTTTCGCTCGCGAAACCATTTCGAATATGATAGAAAGGGACAGGCTTGAGAAGGTATAGGCTCAAAATCATTCCCTTTTTTTCTTAATTTTCTTAATTTTATATTCCCCCCGATGTCCATCCCACTTTATATCTGCATCAGCCACTTCGAACCCCCATTTAAAATTGGGTGCATTTAGTACCAAGCTCTCGTATTCACCGCCTTCCCCTGCAACGTTGATTCCGTATTTGTCGTTCAATTCCTCAAGTTCATCAACACAATACTTGTCGATCTTCCGCCCCAACCACTCTTCATCAAGGCCCATGGCCGCAACGCTCACTATAATCACATCAAATTCATCCTCTAATAATTCATTTAATAAATTTTCTTGATCCATCCCCCACAAAGGTGCGTACAGTTCCAGATCTAACTGAGAAGAAAGCTTATCGAGTCTTTTATATTGGTAAGAAGATGCCACAGCACCGGTGATGATCCCTTCGATTTCCAACCTCTCCAAACCCTCTTTCAGGTCCTGCATCTCCTTCTCTTTTTCCCCCTCCGTTCTCACTTTAACCAATTCGATACCCAATGATTCAGCGATATCTAGGACAAAATCTAGATTCGGTTTATGGAACATGTATGAGTCATCTCTTTCAGGAAAGACAGTTACTAAATACTCCACGTTCAAACCATCTTTTTTAGCTTTCCATAAAGCCAAGGCGGAATCCTTCCCTCCTGAGAAAAGAGCAGCGTACTTCATTTTATTCGTATCAGATTTTACGTCAATGTTTAAATAATTTCGCTTATTTAAACGAACCATGGACATAATCTTCCATCCAAAATATTTAGAACATAGGCAATTCGGTACCCACCCAGAATCACCTGATAGACTAAATTCTATATTGACTCGTCTGGAAAAAGAGCAGATGATCGAAGAAGTTTTGATTCCAGAACCTGCTGAAAGAGAAATTTTAGAAAAAACACACACACATAGATATCTTGATATGCTGAAAAATAGTTATGGACAATACATCGACGGTGGTGACACTTATCTCGACGAAGAAACTTATGAGATAGCTAGATTAGCTGCCGGTGGAGCCTTAGAGGGTATCAAAAAAGCGCTCGATGGAGAAAGGACCCTTGGACTACTCAGACCGCCAGGCCACCATGCAGGGAAGGATTATGGTGGAGGGTTTTGTTACTTAAACAACGCAGCTATCGCTGCAAATAACGTAAACACCGGAGGAGTGGCTATAATCGATCTAGACGCGCATCACGGTAACGGTACCAGTGATATATTTTACTCAGATCCTAACGTTCTTTATATATCTGCACATCATTATGGGATATACCCAGGAACCGGGGAAGCTGTGGCTGTTGGTCAAGGACCTGGTGAGGGCTACAACATTAATATACCTTTAAAAACAGGTCGAGGAGATTCTACCTTAGATTTAGCTTGGACTGAGATAATGAAGCCCATATTGGTACAGTATGAGCCTAAAACTATGATCGTATCTTTTGGAACTGACGGACATTACGCGGACCAACTTACAGGTCTGACATATTCTAGTCAGTGTTACATCAGCATGGCTGAAAGGATCACCGCTCTGTCAAAAGAGTTGTGCAACGGTTCTGTATCATACATGCTCGAAGGTGGATATCATCTAGAATGCTTATCAGAGATAACTACAGGTATAGTTGCATCAGAGATCGGAAAAGAAATCTCACTAGAATATACAAAAGTGAACGATACGGAACAAAAAGGAAAGGAAGAGATTTTTGAAACGAAAGCTGTTCTGAAGAAGTATTGGAACCTATCTTGATTCCCTATACTTGGGATGTTTCCTATACCTGTCTAACTTTTTTTCTTTGTCCTGGAATATCTTCTTCTGCAAACTGTTCATACCCTCATCAAGAGCTCTCATTATGTTCCAATCGAATTTCTTTGCATAGAACATACCGTGATCTGTATTGAGTCTCAATCTTATGCTGAATTTCTTTTCATGGCCTGATGTGTGATGAGTCACTACATGGATGTTCAATACCAAGGGTTTCAATACTCTGTTGATCTTCTGGAGGTACTTCTGAACCATCTGATACATCTGGTCGTAAACATCAGGGCCCTCTTCCAAGCCAGTTATCTGCACATAGACTTGATCCGATTCCCGGAAACTAGCAATCGTTTCTACCAGATCGATCTGGGTAAGTATCCCTTTGATAGCTTCATCTTCAACCGCTACTAGTGTTGAAATATTGTTTTCCTTCATTTTTTTGGCCGCATCATGTATTGTTTCTCCAGGTGTCGTTGTTATCGGAGGTGTGACCATCATACTTCTGATCTCCATATCTGAATATGGTGAATCCTTTTCACCACCTTTCTCACCTTTTTCGTATCTTGACACAGGTCTAGAACTTCCTTTGATGATATCTTTGATTCCTATCATACCTGACAATCTCCCGTGTTCATCTGTCACAGGAATGACCTTTTCATCCAGGTTTTCCATCATATTCTTAGCTTTTATAATACTGTCATGCTCCCTTATGGTGGTGGGCGAGGGGGTCATGTATTCACTGACAGTGGATTTTCTAAGATCATCGATATCTGGAATTATCTCGATTATATCTGACCGGGAAACAAAACCGACTATGTCGTGATTAGATTTAACCGGAACACCTCTGTATCCAGAGGACAATAAGAGTTCGCAAACATCTATGATCGTATCGTCCTGTTCAACATTAGGTGGCTTTGTCATGACATGGGCTAGTTTAGTTGAGAAGGGTAGATGCCTCTTTTTCACAAACATATCCTCGGCTACGATTCCCAGAACCTCCCCGTTTTCAACAACTTGTATCTCTGCTACATCATGTTTACGCATAAGACCTATGGCATCAGAAACCTTATCATCGGGTTTAGCAGTTATATAATTCTTGGTCATCACGTCTTTTGCCTGAAAATCTTCTACTTGCGCCATTGTTATCTCCTTCCATTATCTTTGCTATAACAAGCCCTGCGGACTATAAAAAAATTGTCTTAATTATAAGTTAACTCAAACAAAATGGTTTAATATTTTAAACTCTATCACCTTACGAGGTATACTTATGAAAAAAGATGCGGATTATATTTACGAGCAGGTTGAGAAACATCATGATTGGTTCAAGAAATCGTTACCCATGATCGCCTCGGAGAACATAATAAGCCCGATGGCAAGAGAGTTATTGATCAGCGATCTTCATGATCGATATGCAGAGGGCCCTCCAGGAGGAAGGTACTATCAAGGAAATATTTTTGTAGACAAAGTAGAACTCAAAGCCCAGGAGCTTGCAAAGGACCTCTTCGACGTCGAGTATGCGGATGTGAGACCTATCTCAGGTACCAATGCAAATCAAGCTGTTTTGATGGGTTTAGGTGGTCCTGGAAAGAGTATTACTTCGGTCGACGTTTCCGATGGAGCTCACATAAGCAGCGCAAAATTTGGCTCGGTTGGTTTTAGAGGCATGGAACCTAAAACATACCCCTTCAACGTAGATGAGATGAATATCGACGTCGAAGGAACCAAGAAGCTGCTAAAAAAAGAGCAGCCAGATATTGCCTTATTCGGTCGTTCTGTGTACTTGTTCCCCCCACCACTAAAAGAACTCAAAGAAACCTTAGAAGAAGTTGGATGTTACGTTTGGTATGATGCTGCACACGTTCTCGGTTTGATCGCTGGAGGAGAATTCCAGGACCCCTTGAGAGAAGGCGTAGAAGTGATGACAGGTAGCACCCACAAAACTCTACCGGGTCCACAGAGAGGTATACTCCTCTCTAACCCAAGGGATGATGAGATGAAACAGAAGTTGTTCTACGGAGTGTTTCCGGGAGTTCTATCAAATCATCATCTTCATACTATGGCGGCCCTAGCAGTATCTTTAGCAGAACATCAAGAATTCGGTAAAGAGTATGCGAAACAGATAATCAAGAACGCTCAAGCCCTCGGTCAAGCACTCTATGAGAGGGATATGGATGTTATGTGCGAGCATAAAGGATTCACAAGGTCACATACTCTGGCAGTTGACGTACAGGAAGAAGGTGGAGGAGAAACTCTAGTGGAAGCTATGGAAGAAGCTAATATGATCGCCAACAAGAACCTCATGCCTTGGGATAATGTTAATAGTGCTCAGGAACCCAGCGGCATTAGGCTCGGAACCCAGGAACTTACACGATTGGGCATGAAGGAAACACACATGGAAGAAGTCGCAGATTTCATCAAACGTATCGTTAAAGACAGAGAAGATCCCAAGAAGGTCAAAGAAGACGTCATCGAATTCAGGGATGATTTCCAGGAGATCCATTACTGCTACAAAGAAGGTCTACCGGCACACGAGAGATTCTCTTTCCTGGATAAGTACGACTAACTAAACACTCTTCTTTTATTTTTTAATAAAAAAGGATATAAAGAGGTTTTATTCAGTTTCTTTTTTGTAATCCTCAGCGGTGAGTAAATCGTCCAACTCGGATTCATCGTCCATCTCAATTTTGGCGATCCAACCTTCTCCAAACGGTTTCTCATTTATCTTCTCTGGTTCCCCTTCGAGATCTGTGTTCACATTTTTTATAGTCCCTGAAACCGGGGCGTATAAGTCGGAAACGGTTTTTACTGATTCTACAACGCCTATGACCTCTCCCTTTTCAACTTCTTCATTTTCAATAGGTAATTCCACGTAAACTATATCCCCCAGTTCGTCCTGTGCATAATCCGTGATACCGTAGGTTATCTCGTCACCTTCTACTTTGATCCACTCATGATTTTCAGTGTATTTTAATTCTTTATCTATCTCAGCCATATTATCAACCATTTCTAAAATACACTTCGGTTATTTAATATAATCGATTTTCAACTCATCTATTATCGTAAACGATTTTACCATTCACGACCGTCATTTTTACTTCAATATCTTTCAAATTTTCAGCGTTCAGTGGATTTTCAGATAGAACTACGAAGTCTGCCTTTTTACCTTCCACGAGCTCACCTAACTCGTTTTCATCTCTTCCGATGTACGCACTATTCGAGATATAGCTTTGAAGAGCATTGTAGGTGGAAATCCTTTGCTCTAATAAAGGATGATTAGTGGCTGCATAGATGCCGAAAAGAGGTGACATGGGCATGTTATCTGACCCGAAAGCCATTTTCACCAAGGCCCTCTGAATATTCCAAAGCGGGTCACACTTTTCCAACCTTTCCTTACCTAACCTCTTTTCATTCATACCTCCCGGTTGAGACCATTTATAAGCAAAATTTGGTTGAATCGAAAGAACTAATCCGAGTTCTCTTATCCTTTTGATGTTCTTATCATACAGCATCTCTGCATGCTCTATCCTATGTCGAAGTTCTTTGATCCTTTCTGCACTGTCCGAATATGCATCCAATACTAAATCGATAGCTCTATCACCTATGGCATGTATCATGCATTGGAACCCTTTACTTTCTGCCATAGATATGATATCATCTAGTTCCTCTTTAGTATGCATCAGCAGACCTGTATTTCCCGGGTCATCTTTATATTCTTCATTAAGTGCCGCTGTTCGGCCACCGAAAGACCCGTCTGCAAACACTTTTACACCTCTAAGAGCGAGGAATTCGCTTCTATTAACAGGTTCTAGATCTCCTATCTCATCATAATGGAGATAACATCGTACTCTAAGATTTAATTCAGTTTCATCGTCCAATTCAGCGTAGGCCTCCCAGCCGTCTCTATCGACAACCTCGTGAATTCCAGTCACACCCAATTCATGGGCTTTTTTGATCCCTTCTTTGATAGCGTCCTTCCTAGTTTCTCTGTCGATTTCATAAACTTCATCTAGGTTCCAAACGGCTTCTTCTTTCAGTATACCCGTGTTCCGGTCAACTTTATCCCAATCCTTGTCAATCAACTCTAATGCTTTAGAATTAGCCACGCCTATATGACCACATATCCTTTTTAAAATAATAGGATGATTTTCGCTGATTTCATCTAGTTCTTTTTTAGATGGATAGCTTGATTTTTTCCATTTGGTATCGTCGAAATCTACACCAATTATCCATTCACCATCATCTTTTTTATCGATCTCTTTCTCTAAATAATATATCGCCTCTTCAAAGCTGTCAGTGTCTGAAAGATCAACCCATCTCTTCTCTAAGCCCATCTGCATGAGATGTACGTGAGAATCGACAAAACCTGGTAGGACGGTGTAACCTTTTAAGTTGATTTTTTCTTTACTATTCTTCATGATCTTGTCATAATCCTCAGTACAGGTGACCTTGCCGTCTTCTACTAAAAACCCATGGTATTTTTTTGAACGTCCAGCTAGAGATATTACATTACAATTGATAAAACCTTTAGTCATTTTACCACCCCTTATCTACAACAACTCTTCAAGTTCTTCCATTGGTTCTTTTATACCTTCTAAAACAGCATCGACATCATTGTCTTGAGACATCTTAATCGCCAACAAGGCTGACGGACCATTATTCATAACTAAAACTCGAGAGTTTTTTAGTTCGACCACTACATGTGATAATTCTTCCTCTAATTCAGATGTAGCAGTTTCCGCTGCACCTAATAGGATTGCAGACATAGCCACAAAAGTTTCCATATGTGCATTATCCGGGACGTCACCACCTATATGCATTCCACTTCTAGAGATCAAAGTGACATCATCCACATCAAGATTCTTTTTGATACTGCTTAAAACTTTTTCTATTGTGTTCGCTGTCATAATAACCACGACTTTCAACAAATAAGCCACTTTACAAACATGTTGGAAGATTATAAAGATTTTGCTTATATTCGAACTACAGATGACCTAGAACCCAGTTGTGAATCTAAATATGGAAAGATTATTAAATCACCGAAGGATATTATACTACATGTCAATCACTAAGTTCGAGATCAAATCCATTGATGCGGAACGGTTCACTACATCAGGTAAACCTAAAAAGAACGTGAGGATAGACCACAACAGTTCTGTCACGAAGATAAAACAGATCACAAAGGATTCTTTTGACGTATATTTTAGATTTACAGCAAGCTATTCCAGCATGGGTAGAATAGAATTAGAGGGTAGCTTAAAACTTAAAGACGCTCCGTCGGACCTTGCAAAAAAATGGAGGGAAAATAACGAGATGCCCAAAGAGATCGCAAACAAAATCCACTCAACGATCATACAGAACTGCATCCCACAATCAGTACTTATATCTCGTGAAATAAAGCTTCCACCTCCTATACCTCTGCCCAAAGTCAATTTACCGGATAAGGGTAAAGGAAAGAAACCACCTAGAGGTATGGAGGTGGCGTAAGTTTTACTATGCCTAGATATGAAGGTATTTTGGTGACGTGGAACAGTCATCTGAATACGTCAGCGGCTGGTGCTGTTATAGAAAAGGACACCATCAAGTTGAATATTTACCACCCCTCGGATTCTATCAGAAATTTACAAAAGCATCTTGAGTTCACCTTTTCTTTGACTGATGATCCTTCTTTATTTTACAAATCTGCATTGACGGGTAGTAACGAACTAGGATATCAAGAAGTTTCCAAAGTCAATATGGAAAACCAGGCAGGTTTTTATTACCCAAGAGACGCTACTGTCATATATTGTTGTAAGGTAGAAAATATCGATGAATACAAAACTCAGGACCGATACGGGAAATCTGTTGTTTCTAAAGTAGAGGGAATTGTAATGGAAAAAATAGGTGACGGTAAATTCATTCAAAGAGAAAATCCTCTAGTAGATGCCATGGTTTACGCAACAAGAGTCCCGTTAGTCGACGGAGAACAGAAAGAAATGTTAAAAGAAAAAATATATAAAACCCTTGAAAATCAAGAATGTGAAATCGCTAAAAATGTCTTAGATTATATTGAGGGATATTGATGAAGATAGACATGCACGTCCACTCCACTTATTCGGGCGATTCTAATGGTAGCCCAGAGGACATTATGAAAAAAGCTGAATCCGTTGGCCTAGATGGTTTAGCTTTGATGGATCACAACACGTTAAAAGGTTACAGGAGTATCAAGAATAAAAACAGTTCTCTGATATTGGTGCCGGGAATAGAAGTTAGTACTAGGGAGGGTCATGTCATGGCCATAGGGATACAGGAGGAGATAGGTAAACAGCCAACAATCGCCGAGGCTATAGATAAGATCGATGAACAGGGCGCTATAGCCGCAGCACCCCACGCATATAGGTACTGGTCTGGTATGACTGAAGAAAAACTTTTTTCAAACAATTGGGCGGCTATAGAGGGTTTGAATGGTAGAAGTTGGCACTCCAAAAATGTAAAGGCTAGAAAGGCTGCTAGAAAGATGAATCTTCCAATAATCGGAGGTAGTGATGCACATCGATTGAAAACGGTAGGGAAAGCTTACACAATATTTGATAATCTTGATTCCTGGGAGGATGTCATCACACAGATAAAAAAGGGTAATGTTGATGCTGGGGGAAAAGACAGAACGTATATTCAAACATTCTTCTACATAAGAAGAGCTATCTTTGGATATGTGCGTCGTGGATTCAAAAGAATTTAATCACGGTGCACATATTTATATTCTAAAAGTATGACCAAAAAGGCACCGAGTATTGCAGGTAATAATATCTCATGCAAGGGAGGATCTATAGCCATAACTTCACTTCCAGGCGCTCGTAGACCTCCGACCATAAGCCCGAAAAGGAACGACATCATCAAAGATTTATGTTTTTTCAATAAAAAGTCAAGTAATCTTGAAAATCCGAAAAGACCGACCAACCCTCCAGCTGAGAATGTAAGTATCACTAGAATGTCAAGATCATTCAATGCGTTCAGCATATAATCGTACTGTTTTAGAAATATAAGTATGAATGCACCAGATATCCCTGGTAGTATCATTGAAATTATTACGAATATCCCGATTATAAAAACCAGTGTTAGACTTGGATCCGTTTGTAAATTCGGGAGTCCAACGATAAGAAAGGCAAATAGGAAGCCTACAACCCCCCAGAATATATTTTTAACATCTATTTTTTCTATATACTTATATATCACACCAAGACCGGCAAGTATGAGACCGAAAAAGAAAGAGTAAGTGACTGCAGGATATGAATCAAGAATAAATTCTATAGCCCTAGCTAGGAGTAAAGAACCTACAAGTATACCGATGATCAGAGGGATCAGAAAGTGGTAATCTATCTTTTGAAGTTTTTTCCGAAACTTTCGAAAATCCCCTTTAATTAATGTTATAGGGGCATCTAAAGGGATCGTGTTGATGGAATGTATCAATCTATCATATATTCCAGTCACAAGAGCCATGGTCCCTCCAGACACACCAGGGATGATGTTAGCCATCCCCATCAGAGCTCCTTCAAAGACTCTTTTAAGGTATTTTTTATATCTCATCTGATGCGCTAATTAAGGAAGAGGGTGATATATTATTTTTCACTATCCTACGAACCTAATCAACAGTGGCAATACCACAAACAGACCTATCCATGTGAATATATTAGAAAATGTACCTACTAAAAATACCTTCATAATGTTGTTTGAAAGAAATTCTGAAGCGTTCTTACATGATGTTAAATGTTGTACATCTGACATGGTCGGATTTCTAACTTTTAATTCAACATAACCGGAGATCCATCCAGGACCGTGTAGTGTTAGAGACATGAATGGTGCTAACAGGAACGAGATGATTATCGAAAAAGGATGTCCCTTTGCCAACGCAGAACCTAGAGCTGACATACCTCCTACAGCCAAGAACCAATAAAGCCATGCACGCCATATGTTTAGAACATCTGAAAATAGGAAAAGATAAACTGCTAGTGCTATGAAAAAAATAGAAGAAGTGTAACGTATAACTTTAGAATAAACCTTTTTACCGATCTTTTCAAGATGTTTCACTCCTATATTTTCGCCTTTGAAGCGTTCCTCCATCTTTAAACGATTGACTTCCTTGAAAACATTATAGATCCTGCTTTTTGGTAATACTGCGACGACCGTTCCTCTTTTACTGAAATCATACAATTTCTTAGCCATGTACTCGTTTCGCTCACGCCTCGCTTTATTAACAACCGACGGTGCGAACTTTTCAAGCTTCTCTAAAACTCCTTCAACTAAATCGTCATGATATTTTATATCGTCAACAGATTCGCTTTTCTTTTTACCAGAAAAGCTGAGCATCGTAGCTTTCAGGTATTTGATCATCTTTAATTTCTCTAAAATGGACATGTTTTGATATGCCCTACCCAATGTCAGAGTGATATCCCTGTCTATAAATTCGACATCCGTGTCAAGTTTATCCATGAAGGGTACCAAACGTGCAACATGAATTTCTGGATCGATATTTTTGAACCTTCTTAAATTTTCATTGATGGAGTCTACAAACGTTTGATAGATCAGTGGTCCGATCTTCCCCTCTTTATACGTAGGTAACAGGGGTTTTTCTTTCCAGTCGTCATCCCCTTCTAGGGTTTCGAACCTCGTTTCGCAGAGAGCGATCCCCACTTTATCTGGCTCGTTTTCTTTGATATAATTTAGTACGCTTTCATTGACCCCTTCATCTCCGATGTAATCGACACCTAGTAAGGTGAGATTCCCGTTGATTTTTTTGATATCCATTTGCTGCACGCTTCACCAAATAAACTATCCATATACTAATAATTTTTTAATACCTATTTAGGTCAATTATTTATAACTGGATATATATCAAGAGATGATGGCATTGGAACTGATAGGATGGACCACCATCTTGGTAGTGGGAGTAGTCATTCTGATCAAAGGGGCAGATTTTTTAGTCGAAGGGGGTAGTAAAACTGCAGCCTATTTAGGAGTTCCAGCGCTGGTCATCGGATTGACATTAGTCTCGTTTGGAACATCGATACCTGAACTGGCATCCAGTTTAAATGCAGTTTTCAAAGGAAAGACCGGTATTTCTATCGGTAATGTAATCGGATCAAATATTGCGAACATACTTTTGGTTTTGGGAATAAGCTCAATGATAAAACCAATCTCAGTAAATATAGGGATCATAAAAAGAGAGATCCCGATAATGTTCGGTGCGATGTCTTTACTACTAATAGTATCAATCGGGTTCACGATTGATAGACTAGGGGGAATCATTCTTATTATGGGGTTGATCGCATATATCACATTCTTCGTTTGGGTGGCATTTGTTGAAGGTGAGAAGACCGTAGTCGAGAATAAGTTTGAAACTAATGAATACAAACGAGTAAAGTCAAGAGAACTGAAAATCAACATAGTCAAGCTTGCTTTGGGCTTGGTAGGTATCGCATTGGGAGCAGAACTCATGATACGTTCTGCAATTTTTTATATCAATGAATTTCAGCTTTCAGAGGGTCTCGTAGGTCTCACTATCATCGCCCTAGCTACGTCGCTCCCGGAGCTAGCCGCATCTTCGGTTGCAGCTTACAAAGAAGAATCAGATATATCTATGGGGAATGTAATCGGTTCGAACACCTTCAATATTTTGATGGTGCTTGGCATTTGTGCCTTGTTTGTTCCGATAACATTCACACCAGAGATTCTTCCAAATATGATGATTATGATCGCCGTTAGTATCTTTTTGAGTATTTTTATATATAGTGGCAAAGACATAGGAAGATTAGAGGGTATGGTCATGACAGCAGGGTATTTTGTTTACCTGATATACTTGTACTTGGGTATTTGATCAACTTTTAAGAAAGAACCACCGATTATGCACTATGATCAATAGTGATATCGATGAAAGAATGAATGAGATCAACGAATTTAAACTGATGCTGAAAATAAATAAAGAACCATCCAAATTGAAACCTATCATGTACCACATGACCGAATTCAACAGAACGAAAAAAGCTCCAACCAATGATATGGCAAAAGAGTATTTTAGAAAAGAACTAGAGATGCCGATCACTGTTATTCCTAAGAATATCATGCTGGTTAAAACAAGACCATATTGAAGAGGCGGGAGTGAGAGTATAGAGTACTTTCCAAATGTCAAAAAAAGACCTTTTGATATTAGTTGGAAAAATATCGATAAAGAAAGTAAAAATCCAGCGATCAACAAAGTACTTTTTCTTCGAAATTTTTCTCTCATAGGGGGATAGAGGTTTATATACAGTTCCCAATAGAAATCAGCCTCTTTAACGTACTCTTCATCCACTTGATCCGTGTAATTTTGTCCACAATAAGGACATTCTATATCGATGGAGTTTTCGCTTTTTACCTTTGCATACGAACTCGCCCGACAATAAGGGCATCTTGTGTATAGGTACTTCATCGGTTCTACAATGAATTAAATAGATAAGTGTTTTTGGTTTTAACAGGAAACATATTTATTATTAAGTTATGATTAACCTTTCACCTTGTCAAGAAAAAAATTTCCCGAAGGTTTGAAGATTCAGGACAAAACCGGTCCTGGAAAACTTTCTAAAACCCTCGAAAAACTGAATAAATATTCATTCCAGGGCTATATCCGTGTAACCGTGGATGAAGAGCTTGAGGGCTACATTACTTTAAAGAATGGCTCCCCAGGGAATGCCCTTCTTTATACACCTTCAGGCATGGAGATATCTGGAGATGAAGCCCTTTCAAAGATCATGGGCATGGATGAGCTTGATAATATATATATGGAGGTCCACACGAACGTCGATATCGACGACCTGATCCAAAAAGTAGGGGGTAGAGTTACTAAAGGGGCTTCATTCTTTTCGTCTGAAAGTTCTGAAGAAGTTGATGAGCTACTAGAACAGATGGGTGAGGATACTAAAAGCATTCAGGAAAAAGCATCGGAAGAGAGTGAAAATGAATTACTTTCAAGCGAATCCAAGGAGATAACTGAAGACATCCATAGGAAGGAAAGGGAAGAAAAGGAGCTCGAAGTTTACGATATGATAATCAAGGAAAGGAAAGGAAAGACAGTAGACGTATCACCTTTCCCAGAAAAATACTCTTTCGATAATTTTGTGATCGGGGAAAATAACAAATTGGCATATGTAGCATCGAAGGAATCTGCTCGGTCCGAAGGAAGAACATTCAATCCTCTCGTCCTAACCAGTAATGCTGGTTTAGGTAAAACTCATCTACTCAAAGCCATCGGTCACTATATCATAGAGAACCGTCCAGAATTGAATGTCGTATATTCATCTACTGAAAATTGCACGTCTGAAATCATAACGAGTTTAAGGGAAGAAGGTCAGGAGGACTTAAGAAAAAGATACTATGAGGCCGACATCCTACTATTAGATGATATTCAGTTCTTAGCAAGTAGGGAGAAACATCAGGAGATAATATTCTACCTATTCAACCATCTAGACAGCAAAGGTAGACAGATAATAATGACCTGTGACAGACCTCCTGAGGATATACCAGATTTAAAAGATAGATTGGTTTCGCGGTTCAAATCGGGCTTAGTGGTTAGGATCGAACCCCCGTCTTATGAAACAAGACTGAAGATCATCGAAAAGAAAATTAAGCATCATGACATTCAGGTACCCGATGATGTAAAAGACTTTTTAGCAGCCCACATCACCAAGAATGTTAGGGAAATAGAAGGAGCGATTAACCGACTACTAGCGTTCTCGACTCTTTTGAATCAGGATATGACTTTAGAAACTGTAAAGAAGAGTTTCCAAGGGTTAACCGAAGAAAAAGTGGAAGAAACTACGTCAGGCATTACAGATGAATTACAGCCTGGTGTAAGTTACATGATAGAAGAAGAACGTCCAGATAAAGGCTTCAAACTTCTAGAGGATATACTTAATAAAGATAATAAAGTGTACATAATTTCTAGAGTGAACCCTAATAGAATAGTAAAAGAATATTCGTTGGATGAGGCTGAAATGTTTTGGTTGTCCAGCAGAGAGAGTGAAAACTTAAAGACGGTGCGTCCGAACCTGGAAAGTATAACTTACAGACTAGAAGAGATAATAGAAGAAGGCAAAGTGATCCTACTCGATGGTGTAGAGTATTTAGTAAGCCATACGGGATTCGATGCGACTATACAGTTCTTAAGACATATGGTAGATATGGTTTCAGAAACCGATACAATTTTTTTGATAACGGTTAGTCCATCAGCCTTGAAAGAAAGGGAGATCAGCATACTTGAAAGGGAGATGAAGGTTTTATCTGAGTAGTTAGGGCGGATTTTCTGAGCGTAAAATAAATAATTTAGTTCGTGTATTGGAGTTTAAATTGTAACTGTGGTAAATATGGCTGAAAGACCTCAACAATTAACTTTTGGAGATTTCGATCGGGACGAAAAGATGGAGATAGCGGAAGATATGTCCGAGAGAGAAAGGATAAGGTTCATACGGGAAAAAGGTACAGAGGCCATGAAAGCTGGTTTGGACGCTGTTTTTGAAAACAATCGATGGAAACCAAAAAGGGAAAATATGTGGTTAGACCGTTTAGACCAAGGTAAACGGATGGTAAAAACTATCTTGGAAAATGAAGATAAATGAGTTTATATTATTTACTCTGGACAAGATCTTGAATACCTTTTACGATATCTGCGGGTTCTTTTTCATCTTGAAGCATATCTATTTCATTACAGTTAGAACAGACGACTCCAACACTATAGGATGATTCTGAGCGGCATTTACTGCATTTCTGAGTTTCAGGTAGTAATTTTGAATTCATCACTTTCAATTCAACCCTCGACAACCTACTACCAAGTAATCCCAGTTGTGTTGATAATTTCTCAATAGATATTTTCTCATCGTTTTTAGTTTCCCCAAGTTTTAAAAGTTCTTCATATTTTTTGTAAAGAAGTCCAGCTTCATCTACGTTTAGGAGTTTTTCTTCAACCAAATCAACGGGGTTTTTTCCCTCTGAAAAACCTTTGAAAGCCTTGGACTGCTTTTCTTGGGATATCTCTTCAGTAATCACGTCCTCCGATCCGATAACCTTCTGTATTGCTTCAACATCACAATCCAATTTTTTTGCTATATCTGAGGCCCTTTCACCCCTGAGTGAGAGGTCTTTCACTTTTTTGACATCTTCTTTGTCAAGCATTAGAACCATATGGTGTAATGGATAGGTGGTATAAATTTATAAGGGCTGTTTGCCATTTGTGCAAATTACTAAACTATGCCGATGTCCTGTATATTTTTTAAAACCATTTTTGATATTTTGCCTTTAAAAAGAGCAGGCATATACCCCTTCCCCTCCTCGTAGGTATCGTAGAACATACCTGCTTCTGTGAGGTATTTGTTGGTAAGCCCGAAGACCACATGCCATACTTGAATGAAGACCTCCTCGAAAGGAACTCCGTTTTGAAGTGGTCTAGCCGGCTTAAGTTTTTCCTCTAAAGTAGGTATTTTAGTATCAACCCATTTCCTAAGCTCTGGTATTATCGGTTTGATAGCTTCTACGATGATTGGAACTTCCTCTTCTGTGAAATATGGTATGTTCACTTTGAATCCACTCTGATTTTCAATGTAATCTATCTTCTTAAGAAAATCTAAAAGTTTACCTTTTTCATCGCTCAAATCCCTTTCACGATAGATGATATCTAAAACATCCCCCAATTCAATAGCTAGTTCTTTGCGTTTATAGAACAACAGTTTTTTCAACTCATCTCCGCCTTGAAAATCGAAATCCGGGAAAACATGCAACAGGTCGGGTAGAGCGTTTCTTCTGGTGTATTTGTGATGATCACCAAAAGTATGAAACATATAGTCTCCAGTTTGAAGTGCGTGGCCACCCCAATATATCCTTTTCAACATCTGGTCGACCTCTTCTTCCCCCCATAAAGTGTATTCATTTCCTCCGGGTTGGGTTTTCTTGTGATTAGCAATATCCCACATTCGGAATAATTCTAAGGACCCCCAATCTAGCAGATAACAACCTATAATGAAAAATGCTAATTTTTCTTTAGATACCTGTGGATTTTTGTACTGAGTTAGAACTGCAAAAATATCATCTTTCCGTTCTAGAATAAGTTCGGAAAGATCTTTACCAAAAGGTTCGCATTCTTCGAAGATGAAGCAAGAATCCTCCGCATCTAAAAAGGTGAAATTAACGTAAACTTGTTCCTCTTCTTTCAACGCACCTAGTTTTAGCAACTTTTCTATATCCTCTGTGAGGTTATCATACCCTTCTATTAACTGACCCTTTTTCATAGGATGTCTATTCAACTTGAGCAGCATTTTTCCAACCTCGTCTTTTTTTAATGTTGATAGTGGATTCAACTTTTTAGGTGTACTATGATGGTCCAAATCTCCACATATCCCGAATTCTACGTTGGTCATGAAACTAGATTAATACCAATATTTTTAAAACTTTCACTTTGAAAAACAGTCATCAATCAAGAACGTAGCTTTCGATATCACTTTTTTTGATACTCCAGGCTTCATCCAAAGCATTTTTAATGAACCGTCTATCATGAGATGCCAGGAGAACACCTCCCTCATAGTTTTTGATAGATTCCTCCAACTTCTTTGTTTTTTCGATATCTAAGTTGTTAGTAGGTTCGTCTAGTAAAATAAGATTACAGCCGCCGTACATCATCTCGGCAACAGAAAGTAATGTTTTTTCACCGCCACTCAGATCTTTTACGTCTTTAAAAACATCGTTTCCAGTAAAACCAAAACTTCCTAGATAGTTTCTTAGTTTCTCTTCTTTATCTTTTGAAAGGTGATTGGTATTTTGGATTATCGGTCTATGCTCACCATAGGTTTTTTCCCATATGTCATCAAGAACGACGTAATCATCTTTAGCAGGTATAAATTCTTGGGCATGGTACCCTATCTTTGTTTTCTTACCTACATCGACATTCCCCGAGTCTGGACTTTTGTTCCCAAAGATGATTTCTAGTAATGTTGATTTTCCCGACCCGTTCGGTCCTACTAGGGCAATTTTTTTCCCAGGTTTCATATCAAAAGAGATATTTTCAAAGATCACCTTATCGAAGCTCTTGGTTAAATTGTTAACTTCAAGAAGGGTATATTCATCTGGAGTCTTTTTTAAATTCAGGTTGATATTCACTTCTTTAGCTTTTAACTCGTCATGAAGTCTGTTCCTTTTGTTTTTTAACACTTCCAACCTTTTTACCCTGTCTTTTTTGATATAATCCCCGCCACCGCTAGCTTTCATCTCTAAACTCTTTATAGCGTTTTTTTCGCTTTTCACTTTCTTTTCTAGCCGTTCGAGTTCCATTTTTTTGTTGACCGTCCGTGTTTTCTTTTTCTGTTCGTAATCTGAATAGTTACCATGAAATACTTCGATTTTACCATTATCTAACTCCAAGATTTTCTCTACAGTATTATCCAGCAGTTCCCTGTCGTGCTCTACCATAAAATAAGTCCCGTTAAAGTTATTGATATATTTTTCAAAATACTCCTTTGCTTCAAGGTCAAGATGATTTGTCGGTTCGTCCATGATGAAAAGGTCAACATCCTTGTATTTGGAAAAAAAGTTGGCCAGCTCAACCTTTCTTTTTTCACCACCACTGAGAGTCCCTATCTTTCTATACAACATATCTTCATCGAAATGAAAGTCTTCGATCAAGATATCCTTGGCGATACCTTTTGAACTCCCTGTGTTATCTTCATGGAACTGATTCATCAGCTCCGAATATCGTTTTGCGATCTCACTATATTGTTCACAAGTCTGCTCTTTTTTTTCCAATAGTCTAGAATATCTTTCGAGTTCTTTTCTTTTATCTATGTCTACGTCTTCAACATCTTCCAGCTCTTCTTCTACGGTCTTGGTTCTATCTACACTGATGTCTTGAGTGAGGTAAGAATAGGAAATTCCATTCTTTAGTTTTACACTTCCGGTATAGTAATTATCATTTCTAGTGATGATTTTTAACAATGTAGATTTCCCTTCTCCATTTGGACCTATAAATCCGACTCCCTCTCCTTCCATGATCGTGAAGGAAACGTCTTTGAGTAATTTTCTACCTCGTATTATTTTGTCCAGGTTTTCTACATTGATCAACATGGGTAAATCGACGATACCCGCTTTTTATATTTAAAACCAATTGAGTGAATTCCGCTTCCAAAAGTATTAGTATTACTGTGTTATATATTGAATGGTATAAGGTATAAACATGTTAGAAAACATCAACCTCCAGACCTGTCCCGTAGGACCGACATCAAATGCTTTTTCAGTTGCTCTTTTGATCGTAATCGCACTACTGGTCGGGATCATAATTCTTTTACTTCGGAGAATTGAGTCCCAAAAGAAGTAGTGCTCCCGTCGGGATTCTGCTCAGAATACTCACTTCGTTCTTATTCTAACCGTTCGTCTATTTTTTCAAAATAGACTCACGTCACGAGGCACACCTGGTGAGTGAGATAAGGAATTATAATTCCTTAAGAACCGAGGTTCTCATCCCTCCGTACGCATTTTTAAAAGAAAGTAAAAATGCTCCCGTCGGGATTCGAACCCGAGTGATCGGCTGTCTTTGGCCGTTTTGATCGGCCTCGAAAGGCCGAGATGATTGGCCGGACTACACCACGGGAGCTAGATGCGATTTTGAAAACACTTTACGTGCTCTTCTTAAAAGCAGGTTGTATATAAAACCAACGAGCCACCTACACCCACCTAAAAGGAAAGGTCGATAAATATTTTTCTAAGATTGATTTTCAGTTCTGCCCGAAAAACTTATACTCACTTCGCTATACCATATCTGGTGTTATAATGGAAAAAGACCCGTTCGTTTACGCCCATGAAAGGGAGAATAAAATCGTCTGGATGAGTCAGAATACTAATCAATTAGAGACCTCCCCTGAGATATTAGAAGCGATGAAAGAGGCCCTACAAAATAAGAAATTCAATCTTTATCCTCATAGAGATGGAGTCCTTGGGTTGAAAGAAAGGTTACTTGATGATCTAGGTTTGAAGGATGGATTTGATGCCATCATCACCAATGGAGCTATTGAAGGTACATATACCCTTACACGTGCTTTACTCAACGAAGGTGATAACGTCATAGCGTCGGACCCGAGTTTCATGCCAATACATCATCAGATCGAATTGTGTGGAGCTGTTCCAAAAGAGATTGACGTGTATAAAGACCCTTACCGGATGACCGTTGAGGAAGTAAATGAACAGGTAGATAAAGATACCAATATGATACTTCTTATAGATCCGCTCAATCCACTTGGATCGTCATACACTAAAAAAGATGTGAAAGGGATATGTGAGATCGCCGAAGATAACGATCTTATAGTCATCGATGATATTACCTACCGGGATTTTGCATATGAACACACACTCGCCTCGGATTTTGTACCAGAACGAACAATGTTTGTATATTCATTTTCCAAGAATTTAGGTTTTGCGGGCATGAGATTAGGCGGACTGATCATGCCTGACGAATACTCAGATATACTTTACAAGTACCGAACCAACGTTCTATCAGCAAACGTTATCGCACAGGTAGGAGCCAAAAAGGCGTTGGAAACCAAAAAGGAATGGCTTCCAGACATGTTGGAACAGTCACGAAAAAACCAAGCTATAATCAAAGAATCCGTGGAGAATATTCCCGATGTTTTCCTTCCCGTGTATCCATCCAACACCAACATGTTCGCGATAGATATAGAAGAAACTGGGTTAAACCCACAAAGGATCCAGGAGAAGCTCCTTTACGAACATGATATATTCGTACGTGGAGGTAACTACCTATCAAAGAGGGCCGGTGATAAATTCGTAAGGATATCTTTCACTGTTCCTGAAGAGGGAGCTCGCAAATTTGCAGAAAAATTCCCCGAAGTTTTGGATGAAATGAGATGAAAGAGCCGATACTAGTTTCAGACGGTATCCACCGAATCGAAGGCAAACATTATACCATGAACTTGGTTCCCGGAGAATCGGTTTACGGAGAAGATCTGGTTGAAGTAGATAATTTCGAATACAGAAACTGGGACCCCAATAGAAGTAAGTTAGGTGCGTTTTTAGTCAAGGAAGGCGGTTTACCTTTCAGCCACGAGGACGAGATCCTATATTTAGGTGCGGGAGACGGTACAACGGTATCACATCTCTCCGATATTTTAACAGATGGTAGGATATTTGCGGTCGAAAAGGCTAGAAAACCGTATCGTAATCTTTTAAAATTGTCTAAAAAGAGAAAGAATATCTTCCCGATAATGGCGGATGCTAATCATCCAGAAAACTATAGGGATATTGTTAGACAAATGGATTTTGTTTACCAGGATATCGCCCAGCGTAATCAACTAGATATATTTTTGAAAAATCTTATCTTCATCGAAAAGGGGGATTACGGAATATTAGCTATCAAATCTAGAAGTATAGACGTTTCCAAACCCTCAAAAGAGGTCATCGATGATCTGGTAAAACAGGTGATAGAAAAAGGTTATGAAATTGTCACTAGTATAGACATCTCAAAGTGGCAAAAGGGTCATTCAATACTGATGGTAAAATAGATTTTTAGAAGTTCTACACCTTTAAGATTTACTGGAAAATAAATTTATACCCTTTGGTACATATCTCAACGTCATGGTGGAGCGAAGAAACATAATTGATATGCTGAGGAACGACAATTTCCAGACGGCTTTTGGCTTAGCAGTATTTTCTATGATTGTATTATTAGCAAGTTTATATGCCGCTGATCCAAAGTTGTACTATGGTGTTGCTATCGTTTTCCTTGCAGTATACATGTGGCTTCTCACCCCAATTTCATTCATATTCTCTACCTTCCTAATAATCTCAGTTTCAGTTATTTTAGGTCTTATCCCACCTTCAGAGGCATTTTATGGTTTTCATTCGGGTACCCTCTTCTTTCTGATGGGTGCCTTCGTTTTGGCCATCGCATTCGAAGCTCAGGATCTACACAAACGAGTTGCGCTTACATTCCTGAAATTCTTTGGAAAATCTACTAAACGATTTCTATTAGGTATCGTTACAGTTGGTGCACTCCTTTCCATGCTCATGCCATCCCACGGTATAGCGGCTATATTTATCCCCATATTGTTGGGTATCTATGCTTACACAAAAAGAAAAGATATATTGGAATCTAATTTTGCTAAAGCCACTCTTTTAGCATTATCTTACGGTACTTCAGTAGGAAGTATAGCCACTTTCTTAGGTGGCGCTAGAAACATATTGGCAGTGGAGATTTACACGGAATATACCGGTGAATCTATTTCATTCATCGAGTGGTTCGTGGCATCTATACCTGTTTCTTTAGTTATGATAGTCGTAGTTTATTTGGTTTTGAACTGGTTGTACGATCTAGAAGACGTTGATATGGAAAATATAAGAAGTAATATCAAAGGGGAACTTAAGAAGATGGGGGATATAAAGATGGGTGAAGGGATGGCAGCCGGCTTTCTCTTCTCAGGATTCATAGCATGGGCTACGGTTGGACAGATACTCGGCATGGGTGTAGTAGCTGTCATGCTTGCATTTGCTATAGGTGCTTCTAAGATCGTTACTTGGGAAGATGTGGAATCTAGGATGCCATGGGGTACTTTGTTCCTTTATGTAGGGGCGGTAAGCCTATCTTTGATATTGCCACATACCGGTCTTTTAGACAATATATCTTCTGTAATAATTTCTGGTATTGGTAACAACCCAGTATTGATGATAGCAGTATTCGCCACTCTTACGGTGTTTTTATCGAGTACCATGAGTAACGCAGCGGTTACTGCAGTTATATTACCTATAGGCATCTCAGCTATGGTTCCTCTTGGTTTCTCTGTCATAGTTCCCGTATTCACCATAGCATTAGCAAGTGGTTTCGCATTCCTATTACCTATAGGTACGCCCAGCGCTATGTTGGTTTACGGAACAGGTCAGCTTGAAGCAAAAGACTTCCTGAAGGCTGGCTTATTGCTGAACATCTTTGGGATATTATCTTTCCTAACTATAGGTCTGGCCTGGTGGAAAATATTAGGGTATTGGTGATATTTGGTAGTGGTATCAATGAGCGATGAAAAAATGAAAGAAAATAAGAAAAAAACAGAATCGCTTCTAATAGCTAGTTATGGGCACAAATACAAAGAAGAATCCCTTGAAAAGATAAAGAAAATAATCCGAAAATTACATCCAAAACGAGTAGTCATACTCAAGATAATAAAAGAAAGGCCCGATACTGGGATGGTAGATGCTTATTTAGGCCATGAGGAGAAGGAAGAAATAGACAACCAAGTTCAATTTACAAAGAAACAGAGGGCAGATGAGATGGCTTCCGATATAATAGAGGTGATGGACGAGTTCGAGATACCTTACGGCGTATATTTAAGAACTACTGAGGACATATCTAAGGAGATAATCGAAGAATTCGAACGGATGAACATCATGCATGTGATCATCCATAAATCTATCAAAGGAAAATTTGAGAAGATAATAGATTCGAGCATAGCCGACCGTGTCGTTAAAAAAATAGGTAAAGAAAATATCACTTTACTCGAGTGAATGGAATCCATTAAAATAGGTAATCTTTTTATCGATTACCAACATTATTACATTATGGCGGAATTGGATGCAGTATGTCCGAAATGTGGAACTCATTTTAAAATAGAGAAAGACACAGAATCAAAAGATTGCCCCTTCTGCGGGAAAAAGATCTTTTTTGGTGAAAAATCAAGGATATAAACCCAAAGTTCTTAAATATCTACACATACTCCTTTTATGATGGAAGAAGATAAGGAATTGAACGGATTCTTTACAACACTCCCGGGTAAAATAATAATGTTTTTTCTACCATTCCTTATCGCATCCCTATATCTAGTTCTATTATATATTATCATACATAATAAAAGCATATATTGGATAACCGGAGGAGGTATGTTCGGTTATTTTTTCCCACCTGCTGGTAAAGAGAGCGTGATCCCACTTACAGTAGGTGCTATAAATGCTAAAGGCGTACTTACACCTTCTACAATCATAGTTCTCGTTGCAGGATCGATAGCTTTTGTAGATATCGTCACATCCTATTTCCTTTTGTGGAATTTTTACATCGCAGAGAAAATACCTCTTATCGGTACTTGGATAAAGAAATTTGAAAAGTTCGGGGCACAAAAGATGAAAGAGAAACAGTGGATCTCTAAAGTAGCATTCATAGGTGTAGTTCTTTTTGTAATGTTCCCATTCCAAGGCAGCGGTGGCGTGGGAGGATCCATAGTAGGAAAAGTAATAGGGCTAGATAAGTTCAAAGCCTGGTTAGCGATAATCGCGGGATCATTTATCGGATGCACTTTCATCGCTGTGGTTTCTTTGTATCTGAGCGACGCCATATTAGATGCGTTCCAAACAAGTGTTTTCCAGGGGATCGGTGCGCTTATTATCGTAGGCATCATCTTCATATTGATATATTACGTTTCAAAAAATCACATGAAATATTCTAAATCTAAAACAACAAAAAAAGGTGAAAATAATGAACTTGAAGGATAGAAAGATACTCCTTACAGGAGCGGCGGGTTTTATAGGTAGTCATTTGAGTGACAAGTTGGTTGAAGAAAACCAAGTGGTCGGATACGATAATCTATCTTCTGGAGATAAGAAATTGGTTTCACATCTTCAGGACGATAAAAATTTCGAACTGGTCGTAGCAGATGTTCTAGATAAGAACCGCTTGGATGAAGAGATGGACAGATGTGATATGGTCTTCCACCTTGCTGCTAATCCAGATGTCAGGGCCGGTGCTGATGATACTCACGTACATTTAGAACAGAACGTGCTCGCTACATACAATATTTTAGAATCCATGAGGAAGCACGATGTCAACGAAATTATTTTCACTTCAACATCTACAGTCTATGGTGAAACTGATGTGATACCTACACCTGAAGACTTAGGGCCGTTGAAGCCTATCTCATTGTACGCTTCTTCGAAACTTTCTTGCGAGGCTATGATCTCCGCTTACTGTCATACGTTCGACATGCAGGCGGTGTGCTTCAGATTCGCCAATGTCGTCGGTCCGAGGAGCACTCATGGTGTCACGTTTGATTTCGTCAATAAACTCAGGGATGATCCTAAAGAATTGGAGATATTGGGTAGTCCACCTGGAACTACAAAATCTTATTTTTACATTTCAGACTGTATCAACGGTATGTTATACGGAACGGAAAACTCAGAAGATAGGATAGAATACTTTAATATCGGTTCTGAAGATTACATCAATGTCAAAGAGATCGCGGATATAGTTTGTGAAGAGATGGGTCTTGAAGATGTAGAATACAACTGGACCGGGGGAGTAGATGGTGGTAGAGGCTGGAAAGGTGATGTAAAAGTGATGCTTCTATCCATTGAGAAATTAAAAGATTTAGGCTGGTCTTCGGAATATACCAGTGCTGAATCGATCGCCTTAACCGTTAGATCACTCCTAGATTAGAGAAGTTAGGATCTCAATAGGTTTAGCCAGCCATAACGCAACCACTAAACAGCTTGCAAAGTATACATAATACATGATAGCGTATTTGTATTTGTCAACTGCATCCCATATATTTTTTCCTTCTGTCATACTACAACACCATATATGTCATATGTTTGTCCGACATAATTAAAACAGGTTTAATACTATTTATACTTATCGACATTAATATCGGTAAACACTCGGCACTTTAGTTCATGTATGACAAATAGAAATATAGTCGGGAAAAAATCATCTAATTTTTTCTTATCTTTACCAAAAAAATATAAGTAGTTAAATCTCCTACTAAAATAAGCTAGAGGAATCTGAATGGATAAGAAGATCCATAAAAAGATCGATCGTCAGGATGAGTCTATCACGCTCGAAGATATAGAGAATATGATAGACGAAATCCAGAGAAGGAATCCTGATAGGGAAGTTTTTTTTGACGGAGATGAGTTTGCGATCTGCAGCAGGAAGAAGGATGGGTAGACCTTGATCTTGATAAAATTAGGTGGCAGTGTAATCTCGGATAAAAATATACCATATACATTTAAACATAGGACAACAAGAAGACTGATCAAAGAGATCGCATCATCAGTAGAGGAGGACTTAATAATTATACATGGAGGCGGTAGTTTCGGTCATCCCGGGGCTGAAAAATTTGATTTGAACAGCCACAAACCCGAGAACATAGATGAAGGGACTTCTAAAGTTCAAAAAGATATGAGGATATTGAACACCCGTATCATAGAGATGATGATCGAAGAAGAACTGTGGGCTGTTTCCATACCTAGTGGTATCGTAACTCGATATGATGATGGGGAGTTAATCGACATGAATAAGAACATATTTTATCAATATATCTCTAGAGGGGTGGTTCCTGTAACCTTTGGTGATGTTACCTTAGATGATAAAAGAGGAGTCACTATATGTTCTGGTGATGACCTTATGTTGGCTCTTGGCGAGAACGCTGATAGGGCTATATTTGTTTCCAACGTCGATGGGATATATAAAAAAGGGAAGGTAGTCGAAGAATTTACCGAAAGTAAACTACCTCTTTCCAAAGAGGACATCCTAACAAAAAACACATCTATCGATGTAACTGGAGGCATGAACCGGAAGGTTGAAAAGATGCTGGACTTGTCTAAGGATTGTAGAACTTTTCTTGTCAATGGGAACGAGGATGGTAGGTTGGAACAGTTGATAAAAGGAGAAGATACTATTTATACAGAGGTGAAATCATGATCGAATCACGAAAACAAGATCATATCGATATATGTTTAGAAGAGGATGTTGAGGTCGAGAAAGATTACTGGGGCATGCTCAAATTTTATCATAATGCTGCCCCAGAAATAGATTTCGAGGAGGTGAACACAACCGTCAACTTCCTTGGAAAGAAATTGTCCGCCCCGATAATGATATCAGCTATTACCGGCGGCTACAGCGGTGCTGAGAAGATCAATTCCCGTTTAGCGGAGGCCGCTGAAGAGGTAGGCATTCCCTTTGGGGTAGGCAGTCAAAGGGCGGCCTTAGAAGATAAAAGCCTGAGGAGATCATATGAAGTTGTTAGCGAATACGATCCTCCATTGGTCTTTGGTAACCTTGGTGCCCCTCAACTAGTTGAGCAGGATGGTGAAAGTCCTTATGGTGTGGAAAGAGCTTTGGATGCCCTAGATATGATAGATGGCGATTATCTCGCAGTTCATTTCAATTACCTTCAGGAAGTAGTGCAGCCCGAGGGAGATAAAAATGCTAAAGGGCTATTAGAAGCTCTCTCAGAGATATCGAATAAAGTCCCTACGATAGCTAAGGAAACAGGTGCTGGAGTATCTACAGAAGTCGCAATGAAATTCCAGGATGCTGGGGTTAAAGCCATAGATGTTGGAGGCATGGGAGGAACCTCATTTTCAGCGGTGGAGTACTTTAGGATCAAGGATGAATTAAAGAAAACTTTGGCCAAAGAACTTTGGGATTGGGGGATACCCACACCTGTGTCAACGCTTGAATGCAGCAGATCGGTAGATATTCCGTTAATCGCTACAGGCGGTATCAAGAACGGAGTGGAAGTTTCCAAAGCCCTTACCATGGGTGCTGAAGTAGCTGGAATAGCTGGTGGCGTTCTACCGTACGTTCAAAAGGGAAAAGATGAACTTGTTAAATATCTACAGCAGGTGATATTCGGATTGAAGGTCTCCATGTTCCTCCAGGGCTGTTCTAACGTAGATGATTTAAATGATAGGAAAGTAATAGTTACCGGGGAGTTAGTCGATTGGATAAGCTCTAGTTGATACAAGCGTTCCTCTTAAATATATCAAATTATTACCCTTATGCGTGAAGATGATGACAGACCTCATGGCTGAGATCCATAAAAGGAAAGAAATCGTTGATAAAGAGCTTAAGAATTTGTTCAAAGATAAAGACCATTTCATGTGGCAAAACATGGCTTGGTATCCACTTGCCGGTGGGAAAAAATTACGTCCCTTTTTGACAATGGTTTCCTGTGGGGCATTAGATGGAGATGAAATGGATGCTCTGACTCCTGGTCTATCTATCGAATTGATCCATAATTTCACTTTAGTTCACGACGACATAATGGATGATGACGATCTAAGAAGAGGTAGAGAAACCCTCCATAAAAAGGAAGGTTTACCAACCGCTATAAACGTCGGTGATGCGCTCTTTGCTCTTTCTTTTAGGTTGATTTCAGAGATGGATGTTGAACCTGTGAAAATAAAACGAATACTTTACGAGATATCTCAAGCGGTATTGAAGGTTGCTGAAGGCCAGGAAGAGGATATGAGGTTCGAGACTACTTTCGATATCACCGAGGATGAGTTCATAGAGATGATCGAAAAGAAGACCAGCTATCTGTTCCAGGCTGCAGCTAGATGCGGAGCTATTTTGGCTGATGCTTCCGATGAACAGGTAGAGATGATGGGAGAGTACGCCCGAAAGATGGGTATCGCCTTCCAGGTTCAAGATGACTACTTGGATTTGATGGGTGATCAAAATGATCTCGGGAAACCCGTCGGTAGTGATATAAAAGCTGGGAAAAGAACATTGATGGTGATCCACGCACTTCAAAATCTAGAAGATGATGACAGAAACAGACTCATTGAGATACTTGAGGATGATAGTACACAAGATGATGTTGATGAAGCGGTCGATCTGCTGAATAAAAACAGATCTATTGATTATTGTAGAGAGTTGGCCATGGAGTATGCAATCGGTGCAAAAGACAGTATAAAATCTTTACCTGAAAGTGAATTCAAAAATATACTGATTTCTTTAGTAGATTATATGATAGAGAGGGCAAAATAGTTTACAATAGATCATCAAGGTGTTTTTTCATCTTGTCGATCCTCTTTTTCTTCTTTTCTAATTTTTCTTCCTTTTCTTCCAGTTCTTTCTTCTTCTCTTTGATGTTCTTTTCACGTTCTTCCAGCTCTTCCATCTCTTTGGATCCTTCTTCCATTTCCTTCCAGGTTTCATTGAGTTCTTTCTTTTCTTTCTTTATCTTATTTCGCTGCTGTTGAAGCTCTGTTTCCTTTTCTTCCAACTCTTCAGCTCTTTCCATAAGATTATTTTTCTTATTTTCCATCATCTGTTCTCTCTTTTCGAGGTTCTTCTCTTTCTGGGCCAACTCTTTCTCAAGTTTTTTTCTCTCTCTTTCTAGTCTTTCTCTTTCGTGCTGTATCTCTTCTCTACGTTTCTTCTCTTCCCTAGCCTTCTTAGATTTGGCGTACTGCATCATGTTCATAGCACTTTCCTTGATTTCCTGGACGTGCTTCTTTTCCTCCTCGAGTTCTTCCGTTTTATTAGCCAATTGATCTTTAACTTCTTCTAATCTAGATTCTTGCTGTTTCAATTCAAGCTCTCGTTCACTTAGTTTTTCCTCCCTATTTTCTACCTCTTCGACCCTCTCTGGTAATTCTTCAAGGAGTTCTTCTATATCTTTTCGCTCTTCTTGGATCTTTTCTCTTCTATCATCCAACTTTTCTTCCCACTCTTTAAGGTCGGATTCCCATAATTTTAGCTCCTCTTCTTTATCCAAAGCGGTCTGACTCCAGGAACGGGCTTTTTCCATTTCCCGTGTAACTTCATCTATTTCCTCCTCTAATTCCTCATCCTTCTCCTTTAGTCCTTTCTCCTTCTTTTCTATTCCTCTTTCCCTTTGATCGAGTTCCATCCTCTTCTGTTTCAAATCACTTTTTTCGACTTGAAGCTCGGAGTGCTGTTTTTCTAACCTCTCTTCTTTGTTCTCAACTTCCTCAAGTTTCTCTCCGATCTTTGTCCACATATCGGAAAGTTCATCCCTCTCCTGTTCAACCTTCTCCAATTCTTCCTCTACCAAATCCTCTCTTTCGCAGAGTCGTGTCTCTTTTTCCTGGATCTCCTTAGTCTTTTCATTAAGTTTATTTCTTTCTTTTTCAAGTTGGTTTTCCTTACCAAATAATTCTTCTCTCCAATCTTCTAATTCTTCTTGAAGTTTATCGAGTCCCTTTTCTTTATCTAGGATATCTTCTTCCCTCGTTTCCAATTTCACTTTTAACTCGTTCAAATTCTTCTCTTTTTTAGAGACCCGTCCCTCTCTCTGAGAAAGTTCTTTTTCCAATCCACTCAAACGCTCATCTTTCTCTGAAAGTATATTTCTTTTTTCATCCAGGGAGGAACTCTTTTCAGCCAATTCCTCTTCCTTCTCAGATACCCTTTCATCGAAAGATTGTCTTTCATTTTCCAACCTTTCCTGTTTTTCATCGAGAGTGGTCTCCCACTTCTTCAGTTCGTCTCTTAATTTATCAAGGCCCTCTTCCTGTTCCTTTAATTGACTTTCCTTCGATGTTAATCTCTCCTCTTTCTTTTCAAGTGATTCATTTCGATCGTCAAGTTCTTTTTCCAGCTCATCTAACTTATTTGCTCTTTCATCGATTTCATCTTCTTTCGCCTTTATCTCAGAATCACGTTCACTTAGATCTTTTTCTAGTTCTTCTAACCTTTCTTCTTTGTCAGAGAGTTCTGATTCGAAGTTTTTCAGTTCCTCTTCTCTCGTTTCTAGTTCACTTTCCCACTCTATAAGGTGATTCTCTTTTTCACCAAGTTCTTCCCTCTTTTCATCTAAGTTTTTCTCACGTTTATCTTGCTCATCTTCCCTTTCGTTGATGGCTTCTTCCCTGGTATCGAGACCGTTCTCTCTATCATTCAACTCCTTTTTCAGATCTTGCAGTTCATCTTCCCTAGTTTTCAAGTCTTCTTCTTTTGTCCGAAGCTCTTTTTTAAGTTCATCTAAATTAGATTCTGTATGCTCTATGTTTTCTTCCCGCTCCTGTAATTCTTTCTCACTAGTCTTTATCTTCTTTTCACGATCCACGAGATCTTTTTGAACTTCATCTAGATTGCTCTCAAGATCCTCTAATCTATTCTCCCTCTCTTCTAACTCTTTTTGCAGATCGTTCAGTTCCTCCTCACGCTTTTTAATGGAGTTTTCTTTTTCTTCTACTTCTGATTTTTTCTTAGATAATTTTTCTTCTCTAGCTTCTACTTCCTCTTCCCAATCTATCAATTCTTCTTCCCTGATATCGAGTTTGTTCTCAGAACTGATGATATCTTGACGTCTTACATCCAACTCTTTTTCGAGTTCTTCTAATTCTTTCTTTTTCTCCCCCATCGACTCCTCTAAGGATCCGATATTCTTTTCTTTTTCATCAAGGTGTTCCTCTCGCTCATCCAATCCTTTCTTTCTCTGTTTTAGCTCACTCTTCCGTTCTTGTAACTCTTCATCCTTTTCTTGTATATCTTTCTCTTTAGCTTCCAATTCACCTTTCCTTTCTTCTAAAGTTTCTTCTAGTTCTTCTATCTCTTCTTTCTTAGAAGATATTTCATCCTCTTTCTCATCGATCTGATTCTCTCTCTCTATTAATGTTCCTTCCAAATTGGACATTTCTGCTTCCTTTTCACTTAGTGCTTCTTCTTTTTCACTAACCTCTTTTTCCAACCCTTCCAATTCCTGTTCTCTCTCCTCGACCTCAGCTAACTTCTCTTCAGACCTCTGGATTTTCCCTTCCTTTTCTTCGATTACTTCTTCTCTATCATCCAATTGTGAAGCCCGTTCTTCTAACTCATCCTCCCTTTCTTCTAGCTCTTCTTCTTTCTTGTTTAAACGAACCTCTTTTTCCTGAAGCTGTTCTAATCTTTTCTCATAATCCGAGATATCCTCTTCCAACTCTCCTTTTTCATCTCTTTTTTCTTCGATGGAGTTCTCTAGATTCTCTAGCTCCTCCTTTTTATCTTCTAAAAGTTCCTGTTTTAATTCTTCCCTTAAAGACTTCTCCTTTTGATCTAGTTCTTTTTCTCTCTCCTCCAATGCTTCCTTCCTCTCTTCTAATTGATTTTTAGATCTCTGAAGAGCACCTTTCTTACCATCGATACTTTTTTTCAATGTTTTAAGTTCATCTCCCCTTTCATCAAGCTCGGAGTTTTTCTCTTCGATTTCACTTTTTTTCTCTTTTAAGTTTTCTTCTTTCTGTTGTAGTTCTTCATCTTTCTGTTCCAGAGTTTCCTCTTTCTCTTTTAGTTCTTTTTTCTTTTCCTCCACCTCCTCACTATTTGTAAGGATACTTTCTTTTTCCTCTTCAAGCTCGCTTCTCAATCCCTCTAACTCATCTTTCTCCTGCTGTAATTTCTCTTCTCTTTCTTTTAATTCTTTTTCAGTCTCTTCGATCTCTTTGGCTTTTTCTTCTAGTTCCTCTTTAGAAACTGCGAGTTCTTCTTTCTCTTCAAGGAGTTCTTCGATATCTGATTGTAATTCCTCTTTTTTCCCTTCTAACCCCTCCACATCTTTTGAAAGTTCTTTTAACTCCCCTTCACTCTCAAGCAGATCACCTTTTCTTTTTTCTAGTTCTTCGATTTCTCCCTCAAGTTCCTTAATTTCATCATTAAGTTGCTTTTTAGCACCTTCGACTTCTTCTTTTTCCTCCGTTATCTGCTCTTTATTCTCACGCAGTTCTTCTATCTCAGATTCTAAACTCTTTTTCTGTTCCTGGATCCCCTCATACTCTTCGGTTAGTCTTTCTAGTTCCTCCCTATTATCCTTCAAACTCTCGTATTCATCTTCCAAGTTCTCTATATTGTTCTCCAATTCTCGTCTTTTCTCGACAGCTTCCTTTATCTGGGCCTTCACCTTTTCAAATTCCTCTTTTTTGGATACAAGTTCTTCCTTTTCTACATCTAGTTTTTCGATCTCTTCGATGAGCTCAGATCTTCTATTTTCTAATTCTTCGATCTCTTTCTCGAGTTCTTCGACTCCTTCTTCCTCCTTTTGGATCTCTTTAGAAGTTTTTTCTTCTTCTTCAAGAGCTTTTTTCGCTTTTTCTCTTAGGCCCATATCTATTACTCCTTACAGTTCAAAAGCATCCATAATCTTCTCATAAAGCTTGAAGTGTTTTGATTTCGCAAACTCACGTATTTTTTCTTCAGGAAGGTTACCCAGTAGATCATCTAGAACTGACAATATAGTTTCGATCTCTTCCCTTTTGACATCCATCTCCAGGGTTTTATTTTCTAGTTTTTTCTTTTCTTCACGAACTTTTTCTAACTCAATTTCAAGTGATCTTATCTTATCTTTCCAATCCCCTTCTTTTTCTTTGATCTTCTTCTTTACTTTTGGTATAGAGTCATTTGTGATGTCGATAAATTCATCGTCTTCGCCCCACATATCTTTTAGATCAAAAAGTTCTTTTTGGATTTTTTTCTGTTCCGCCAACCATTCTTCTTTTGTTACTTTACCTTCTTCAGGTATACCCTTTTCGATTTTTTCCAAGGCCTCTTCACTTTCCTTATAACCATGGACTTCACCTTTCAATTTTTCTTCCTTCTTTTTTAGTTCTTCCTCCCAAACGCTGAGTTCCATTTCCTTTTCTTTAAGCTTTTCGTCCTTTTTTTCTAATGATCTCTTCTTTTCTTCGATATCTTCTCTCTCTTTATCCTTCCGTTTCACTACTTTCTTGAACTCTTTGATCCTATTTTTTAGCTCCTCCTGTTTTTCTTCCAATTCGCTCCTCTGTTTCTCTAGTAATCGTTCTACCGCTCTGTCCATCTCTTCGATGCTAGCGATCATCCTATGGAATCTATTCTTCCTATTTTTAAGCGCTTCTAATCTATTCTTTAGACGTTCTTTTTCTTCATCATCATTGACGTCGTCTATCTCTTTTTTAACTTCCATGATATTTTTCTTTATCTCATCCAAACTTTTTTCAGCTGTATTTACAACATCTTGGAAGGGTTTAACCATAAGATCATAAGAGATATCGGTTTCGACTTCGTTCTTCTCTTCTACTTTTTTTTCTTTTTTCTTACCTCCAGCACCATTGGCCACTTTCTTGAAGACTTCCATAGCTTTCCGTTTTTCCTCGATCTTTTGTTCCAATTTTCCTTCAGTTTCATCTCCCCATCCTAATAGTTTTGAAAGGAATTCTTCGTCACCGTCTGCGCTAGCTGCTACATCTGTCAAGTCTTTTCCGCACTCTGGACAGACATCTTCCATCGGATCAACTGGATTTCCACAAGATGGACACAGGACACCATCTATCAATCCATCCTCTAATTCTTCTCCGCAGCTTGGACAGTTATCGTCTTCTTCTTGAACAGCGGTTCCACAGTAAGAGCAAAATATGCTACCGCCTTCACTTTTGACCTTTTTTGCCATAAACAGCCTTCCGAAATCGAGTTTTATCTATAAACATTTTCGGTCATCATATCGCATATTAAATCCTTTCTGATAATTTATTTTTTCCGTAGAATAGAGCGATCATAGTATGAGGGTGTGATATTTTTTTATTTTCTAACATTTCATATATTTTATCAATCGGGATCAATTCTACACTCATATCTTCGCCACCATCTCTATCGATCTTGCCACCACTTTTCACTTCACCGATAAACAGGTGTGCCCTTTGAGAATTAAGGCTTGCTATCGGATAATACTCCACAAGTTTTTCAGCATTTTTAAGTAAGTACCCAGTCTCCTCCTCAAGCTCACGTCGTGCAGTATCTATCGGTTCTTCTCCTTTATCTATCAAACCAGCAGGAAGTTCTAGAATCTTTTTGTCAACAGGGTATCGATAGTTTTTGATCATGACTAGCCTGTCACCAAGGATGGGGATCACGCCAGCAAAATCCGGTATATCCATTATAGTGTACGTTTTCTCTTTACCATCCTTTAAAACCACATCATCTTCTCTAAGCGTAAAAAACGTAGACCTTGCTACTACCTTACTATCTTTACAATTCCAATGAGGCATGATTAGGGATAATAGAACAGAATAATAGTATTTATCCTAAAAAGAGAGTATTTACCAGGGAGGCTACTCCGATAATGATGAATAACAGTGCCGCTGCTAATTCGATTTTATCTTTCTCCACTATTTCAGTTAATTTAGAACCGAAAACAACGCCTATACTGATAACTAGGCCAAGACCTGCTAAAGCTCCGATAAGAACAAAGATAGGAGCTTCATATTGTGCGGTAAGAGCTATGATAACTAGCTGTGTTTTATCTCCAAATTCAGCTACCAAAGCTAGAAAAAAAGAAGTAGTGAATATTTTTTTATTATCGAGCTCTTCTTCACTCTCGTTTTCTTCCTTATAAAGAGAAAAGACTCCGAAGAAGATGAAGATGATCGAGGCGAGAACATTCACGTAAAAGGGGGAGACCAAATTGTATAGAATAGTTCCAATAATCACCCCAACTATAGTTATCAGGCTCATCCCTAAAAATATGCCCCAAAATACAGGTTTTACATGGTATTTTGCAGCGAGAGATATGGTCATCAACTGTGTTTTATCTCCAATTTCAGCTAAAGCCACTATCCCAAATGTGAACAGTATCAGTATGATCCAACTCATCAGTAGAATTTACAGGTATAATCTTATTAAGTTTTATCGAAAATAGGTCCGTTCAGGCTAATTTTACACCAGCATAATAGAACACAGCCAATGTTATAACGCCCCTGATGGCCCCAGCTACTACATTCACAATTATAAAATTACTCTTATCCATCCCCTCGTCCTTTTCTTCAGGATTGAGTAGTGAGAAGAGGTAAAGACTGATGGAATCTATCATAAGGGGTGTACTCAATACCACAAGAAGACCGTAATATCCCCATTTTCTAACGAACCACTCTGAATATTCCACTATCTTACTGATGAACGAATTGCTAGTTGATATTTTTTTTATTTTCTTTCTAGCCTTGGTGCCTATCTCAAAAACAAAGTAAGAACCTACTCCCTTCCCTACCGCCAGTATACCCACTAAAAGTATAGGACTCATATATGGGTTGAATAAGCCTAGCTCCACTGGGATAGGGAGTATCACAGCAGCTAGAACAACATAAACGAAGAATATTATGGAATAGGCGATCGGATCGCTTCCCGTATTCAACAAGATTTCTATGATATCCATTTTGCATATCTAATAGAGTCCTAATAAAAGGATTTTCTGATAAAAACTGGGTTATCTTTATATCATCCTCGACTATTTTTGATACGGTGTCATACTTGAAGGTATTGATCGTTATCGCTCACCCCGCCCATGTTCATTTCTTCAAGCATCTAATCAGGGATATGGAGAAAGAGGGTCATGAATTTTACATAATGGTTAAAGAGAGGGAAAATACTACAACTTTACTCGACCTTCTAGGATTCGATTATGAGACTTTCGGAAAGACTTACACTGGAAAATTGGGTAAGGGACTAGGAGTTGTCCATAACGATTTTTCACTTATAAGTAAAGCACGGAATATCGAGCCGGATGTAACCGCTTCGATAGGTGGATTGTATTCCGTTCATGCTGGCTCTGTTTTAGGTGCAGCAACAATTGATTTCATGGACACTGAAACTGCAACTTTCACAAACCTACTAACTTTTTCATGTGCGGATATTATAGCGACACCTGACTGTTATAGGGGAAGTGTACCCAAGAATAAGCACCTCAAATACAAAGGTTATCATGAACTAGCCTATCTACATCCAAATCGATTCAAACCGGATAAAAGCGTTTTAAAAGAACTCGGATTAAAACCAAGAGAATATACCATTGTAAGATTCTCGTCTATGGATGCTAGTCATCAGTTAGACGAACGTATGTTAAATAGGAGGGAGATGATAGACCTTGTAAGATTGCTGGATGAATATGGTCCGGTGATAGTAAATTCAGAAGAACCTCTCCCTGAACCGATTAGTGATTATGAAAGTGATATCCCAGATCATAAATTCCACGATATCTTAGCTTTTTCGAAACTTTATGTTGGTGAAGGCGCAACTACAGCTTCTGAAGCAGGTGTACTAGGAGTACCATGGATTTACTTATCTAACAAGAATAGAGGTTATCTTGAAGACCAGGAAATAAAGTATGAATTGGGTGCACAGATAACGACACCCCACGAAGCTTTTTTTGCAGTACGTTCAATACTTGAGGGGACTATCAAAGTAGATTTCAAAACAGGTAGGAAAAGGTTGTTAAGGGACAAAATCGATGTTACCTCATGGATGAAACGACTGTTCGAATATACCTACTCAACTTCTAAATAATAGAAAGAATTTTTATAAAGTAGCTTTATTACAAATGCGTGATCCAGTGAAAGGATTCGTTAAGGTGTTAAAAAATACAGGCTGGCTGGCATCTGCCCAGATAATAGCAAGGGTGTTCAGTGCAGTTTTTATAATCCTTTTAGCCAATCATCTTTTACCTACATCTTTCGGGATTTTTAACTCAGTACTAGCTATTTCCTATATCTCAACGGTGGTTGTTGATTGGGGGTTAGATGAGATGACTATCCGTGAGGTTTCAATAGAACCGAAAAAAGCACCTAAGTATTTAGGGGATATCCTTTTTCTAAGGCTGCTTTTGGGATCGATAACAATACTAGTTATATCGATAATTTACTACGTGATCGCAGGTAACATCGGAATTAACATACCTTTTTACATAATATTGATCGCAGTACTAATCTTGACATTCGAAAAATTATCTAATGCGTTTTCTGCTCAATTTCAGGCCCTTGAAAGGATGGAATTACAGGCTCTAGTAACTTTGATATGGAAGATAGTATACCTTTCACTCGGTATATTAGCCATATATCTAGATTATGGACTTCTAAAAATCCTTATATTCCTTTTAGTGTCTTACATTTTCCAACTATTTTTGTCGATTGTTATATATAGAATCGGACTGCCAATTTCAAAGATATCCTCTCCCGACCCAAAAAGATGGAGAAGTTTGCTAAAAACTTCCTCCCCATTCGCCCTTTTTGTTACGGTAAGCGTCATCTATGGGCATGTGATAATAGTCCTTTTAGCTTTTTTTTCTAGTAGTTATGCCACGGGCCTTTACAGTGCTAGCTGGAAGATCATCATATTTTTAGGAGTAGTGCCCTATTCATTTGGAAGGGCTATATATCCTGTATTTTCTAGATTATACTCATCTGGCAGAAAGATATTAAAACGGGCTTATTTAGAATCACTTAGATTTTTACTGATATTGTCCTTACCTTTAACTTTAGGACTTTATGTGATCGCTGGAGATATACTTCGATTGATATATACTGTGGAATATCAAATGACTATCGAAGTATTCAAGACTATGATTTGGATGATACCATTCCTTTTTATGAACGGCAGCTTGAAGATGGTATTGTGGTCAAGTGAACGAACTTTTGACTCGTCAAAGAATCTTATGATGGCCTCTGCGGCTTTGGTAATATCTGGAATAATATTGATACCCATTTACGGAGCGCTGGGGGCAGCTATTGCTATCGTTTTGGCAGAGATATTTCATTTCCTCCTGAATTACCACATTGTTAGTGAACAGTTATTACCTGCACCCGTATCCTATCTATGGAAACCTTATGTCTCGAGCATGTTTATGGCACTTTTACTGTACACCCCAACGTATTTTGACCTAAACATTTCAGCTCTTTGGATACTTCCCATAGGTATAGTCAGCTATTTTACCGTGTTGTATCTTTTAAAAGGTATAGTAAGAGATGATATACAGATGATCTCGGAAATACTGAGGTAAAGCTGAAAATAAATGGATGATTAGGGCAAATATAAAGTACTTAAAAACATATTATACATTTGATAGAGATGGGTAAGATCATTTCTAAAGAGGGGAAGACAACTTTCAACAAGATCAAAGGCACGCATGTTTACGACGCGGAAGGGGAACATTTCGGTCACGTCGACGATATAGAGATAAACACTACTACTCTCAGTCCCACTAGTCTTTTGATCCACAAAGGTTTTTTCGGAGAATATTTTAAGATAGATCTCAAATACATCGATAAAATAACTCCAGATCGGATCTATTTATGGATTTGCCCAGAAAGAAACCTAATGGACACAAAGGTCGTGGACTGTGAGGACACTGAGATCGGTAGAGTCGTAGAGGCTGAAAAGGATAAGGATGGTGACCTAGAATACATCCGTATCAGAGCTAAAGTCCTACGAACAAGAGACGATCAGGGGGAGATCGAAAGATATGCGGTTCCTATGATGTCCTTTGAAGATATGACGATTTCACTCCCAACAAGTCACCTGGAAGAAGGGCCCGTTCCATCTTACATGGATGTTAAAACAAAAGATATCAAGATCGATGCTGATGACATAGAATCCGTTGAAGAGGATAAAATCGTACTTTCGAAGAAAAAAGAGGAGTACATTTCGGACTAAATCTTATATTGTACCACCTTTTTACCATTATCGATAACTATGAAGATACTTACTGTTGGAGGAGGTGCAAGAGAGCACACAATCGTAAAAGCGCTTCACGACGGCGGTGCGGAAATCTATGCAGCCATGGGTAACAAGAATCCAGGCATCGCTCGTTTATCGAAGGAATTTTTACTAGAAAAGGGTATTAACATCGACGAAGTGGTAGAATGGGCCGAGAAAAAGGAAGTGGACTTAGCCGTTATCGGTCCGGAGGCCCCCTTGGGTAAAGGGATCGTTGATGAATTGGAAAAAAAAGGTATCAAGTGTGCTAGTCCAAATAAAAATGCAGCCCAGATAGAGATATCTAAAGAGTTCATGAGAAATATTATGCAGAAATACGATCTGCCGGGAAAAGTAGATTACCATATCTTCGACAATATAGAGGAGATAGAGGACTTTTTAGCTCATTATGAAGGGGAGTTGGCAGTCAAGCCAGTAGGTCTGACCGGTGGAAAAGGTGTAAAAATAATGGGTGAACATCTAGAGAACAAAGAAGAAGTCATAGCTTATTGTCACAAAGTAATAGAGAATCAAATTGGTGGGAAATCCAAGTTGATCCTGGAAGAGAGATTAAAAGGTGAAGAGTATACACTACAGGTTTTCACCGATGGTGAAAATCTGATACCCGTGCCTTTAGTCCAGGACCATAAACGATTATTTGAAGGGGATGAAGGACCGAATACAGGTGGTATGGGTTCATATTCCCAAGCTGATGGATTACTTCCGTTTGTTGATCAGAAAATTTACGATGAGAGCGTTTCGATCATCCAAGAAACCCTTAAGGCCTTGAAAAAAGAAGGTGTGACTTACAAGGGTGTACTATACGGTCAATTCATGCTTACAAAGAAAGGACCAAAGATAATAGAGTATAATTGCCGATGGGGTGATCCGGAAGCCATGAATGTTCTACCTCTTCTTGAAAACAACTATGTAGAGGTATGCAAAAAGATAGCCGAAGGAGACATATCTGAATTGGATGTATCTTTCCAGAAAAAATCAAGCGTCTGCAAATACATAGTACCTGAAGGGTACGGCATCGATCCTGTTTCTGGCGCTGAGTTGGAGATAGATGAGGAGGCAATAGAAGCAGAGGGCGCTCAATTGTTTTATGCGTCCGTCGATGAAAAAGACGGAAAGATTTACACTACCACTTCGAGATCACTAGCTGTCTGCGGTTATTCAGAGAAGTTGGAAGAAGCGGAGTCGGCAAGTGAAAGAGCTTTATCACATGTTAAAGGGGATAAAGTTCACATGAGACACGATATAGGTAAACCCAAGAGTATAGAACGTAAAGTAGAACATATGAAGATGATCAAGGGAGATTAAAAATGAAAAATTTGGATGAATTAGAACAAGAGGTCAAAAAGATCGATGGCCAGTTAGATGATAAGGACACAGTCAGAGAGCTAGCATTAAAATCATCTAGAGCTATAAGAAGACTGTCTAGAAAGATTATTAAAGAGATCCACCAAGATTGTAATCCTCAGCAGAGTTTCAACGAAGCGATCCAGGAAGTTTCCAAATTAAAAAGTATCATAGAAGGTTATCCAGAACTGTTCCATTCAGGATTCCTGAGGAATGGTTTTCAAGAATTAGCTGAAGCTCATATACTCTGGGCCCTGACTTCAGATAGAGAACTTATGGGAGCAAAGGAATTAGATATAACTCCTAGTGCTTACCTGCTTGGACTAGCTGATGTGATAGGGGAACTACGTCGGCAGTGTCTAGAAAAATTGACCGAAGGCGATGTTCAAAGAGCTGAAGAATTGCTTGATGCCATGAGTCATATAAAGGATATGCTTATGGAATTGGACTATCCTAAAGCTATAATTCCAATCAAAAATAAACAGGACATAGCAAGGGCTTTGGTGGAAAAAACAAGAGGGGATATTGCTATATCTTCAAACAGGGAAAAACTTCGAGAAGATATAGACGAATTACTGAAAAAATTATGACTTATCACGTGAAAATATAACCTCTCCTTCGTACACGATCTGAAATATCCTATGATACGGTATATGTCCATCTTCCAATTTTATAAAGGAGCGACCCAAATCTAAAATCTCCTCACCTTCGATTATTTTGTAATCGTTAGGTGCCCCTCTGTGGACGTAAAAAATTTCAGCCCTTTCTAAAGATTTTGAACGAGTCCATTTGAGTTCATTCAATATATCCCTAGAGGTTTTCATAAGAGTCATAATCGAATAAATCATAATAATCTTTAGGGAGGAAAAACCTAAATTTGACATTTACATTTTAACAACCATGCAGAAGATAAAATGGGGAGAGATGACTAGAGCGGAGCTTGAACAAAGAACACGATTCGTAGATACTGCACTCCTTCCAATAGGTAGTATAGAACAGCACGGACCACATCTGCCGTTGGATACCGATACTTTTGATGCTGGGTATATCTTAGAGGAGGCCGTTAAAAGAATAGAATCTCCGAAACCCCTCATATTGCCCACGATTTCGTACGGAGTCAGCGACCATCATATGGGATTTTCTGGGACTTTAACGATCAGATCTGAAACACTTAGAGATATTATAATCGATATCGGAAGATCAATCATCCATCACGGCATCCAAAAATTGTTCATTTATAATGCCCATGGGGGAAACACTTCTACTATCAGATTGGCTGCTAAGAAACTGAAAAGAGAAACAGGACTCTTAGTTTTCATAGATTCCGGAGAGAGCATGGAGCCAGGTAAAAAGAAGTACGTGGATTCAAAAAATGATGTACATGCTGGGGAATACGAAACATCCACTTCACTGGCGAATCGAGAAGAATTGGTAGATAAAGAATCAATCCCGGAGATGGAGATGGATTTTCCGGATGATGAGTTTGAATTCGATAACGATCCTCCATTCGATTTTGCCTGGGACACTCATGAGCTTAGTAAGATAGGCGTTTTGGGTGATCCAAAAAAAGCTACAAAAGAAAAAGGTGAAAAACTGTGGGATGCAGGGATCGAGCTTTTGGCACAGCGTATAAAGAAGGTAATGGAGATGGAAAAAAGTCTTCTTTGATGAAAGAGTATTTAATAGATAAGACGATTCCAAACCGATGAATATCGAAGTAGTAGGAGCGATATTGGCATTCATCCCGGCTCTCATTGCAAATCCCTTAGCCGTTATCTTCGGAGGTGGCACTCCCATAGATGGTGGTTTGAAAATCAATGGAAAAAGGGTCTTCGGAGACGGTAAAACATGGAGAGGACTTTTTGGAGGAGGTATCGCTGGTGGGTTGATCACTATCGCTTTTAATTTTTTGGTGTCCCCTTTCTTAAAAATGTATCCGGATTCCAACAGCGCATATCTAATTATCTTTTCACTTTCATTTGGTGCTTTATTAGGGGACATCATGGCTAGTTTTTTTAAAAGGAGATCAGGAAAAGAACGAGGCGCTAAAACCCCGATAATTGATCAGTTAGATTTCGTATTTGGTGCAATTTTACTTACGTTTTTAACAGACTCTGTTTGGATAATAAATACCTATTTCTCATCTGATGGTTGGATAGCTTTAATAATTCTTATAATCGGAGTCCCCCTTCTTCACCGAATAGTTAACATAATAGGTTATAAATTAGGACTAAAAAACGAACCTTGGTGAAATATATGCTTAAAGAGATGTTGGAAGATTGTGGAGCGATAAAATATGGTGAGTTCACGCTTACTTCAGGTAAAAAAAGCAGCTACTATGTAGATATCAAACTAGCCAGTACTAGACCTGATATCTTAAAGAAGATCGCACAAAAGATGGCAAAGTACATCGGTGATGAAAAGATAGCTGGGATGGAGTTGGGTGCGGTCCCGATTGCTGCAGCGGTATCTTTAGAGACCGGTTTTCCGTATATCATGGTCAGGAAAAAAGAGAAAGGCCACGGAACTGGAAGTAGACTTGAGGGAGTTTTGAACGAGGGAGACGAAGTGGTGGTTGTAGAAGACGTTACAACTACTGGTGGTTCTTCTGTAGAAACCGTAGAAGTTCTCAGAGAATCCGGAGCTGAAGTTAATAAAGTTCTAGTAGTGGTTGATCGACAGGAAGGTGCAGAAGAGAATCTAAATGAAGTGGATGTAGAACTCATATCACTGGTCAAAGCGGACGAACTGATAGGAAATAAGTGATATATCAGGAAAATTCTTTATTCCTGAATAAAAGTATCCCCAAAACCAATAGAATCACTACTATTATTGATAGGGCTTGGAGTGATGACCATAAACTAGATGCTTCACCATAATTAGCTATGGATCCATAGTCTATCAATTCTTTACCAATACTCCTTATATGATGTCTTACAGAAACAAGTTTTACTTTACCTGGAAGCGAACCTACGAAACCTTCCCATATAAAGACGTAGAAGAGGCCAAAATATAGTGGTTTTTCAATTAGTATACTTATCAAAATAAATATTGATGAATAAACCACCGAACCGATTACCACTAAACTAATCATACTGAGATAGATTTGTAATGCATCTAAATTCAAACCTATAATCCCAAAATATGTTAGAAAACCGGATGTAATTATCAACCCCATGGCTATAACTGATGTGAGGGTAAGAGAAATAAAGTATCCCATATAAATCTTCGTTCTGCTCAAAGGAGATATCAATACGTGTGTTATACTTTTATCTTCGATTTCATCACTAATTATGGATGAACCAAATATCATAGTTATCAATGGTAGAAAGAAAGAAATAACTAAAAAGTCCAAAAAATCACTCCCTTCATCAAATCCGTGAGGTTTCTGACTTGCAGCATAACCCATGACCCCCGAAACGAAAATAATTACCAATATAACCATCCAGAATTTTTTATTAATAATCCCCTTCCTAGTAGAAGCTTTTATCATTGAGTACAATGCAAAGAGCTTTTCACTGATTTTAACAAATTCAGTCATCGTTTTCCACCTACTAAATAGTTGAAAACCGCTTGAAGGTTATCATCCCTACTGTACATCTCAAAAATTTCAGCACTAGTTTTGTTGATTAAAGGGGGTATATCTGTGAAAAAATCATCTGCCTTCTCTACTTCGACTATTAACCTTCTCTTATTATCTTCAAAACTTAGGGATACGACGTATTTAAGGTCTAATAAATTCTTAGCTAATTCATCTATTTTACTACCTTCAATTACGACCCGATGTGGATGTTCGTTTATAAGAGATCTTATCTCAGAGATATCCCCGGAAGCGATGACTCTTCCCTTGTATATCAATACGATATTATTAGTCATTCTCTCGATCTCGCTGAGAACGTGTGAACTGACAAGTACGTCATGTTTTCTTTCAATATGGAGATTCTTAATCAGTTCTATCAAATCTTTCCTAGCTTGAGGATCTGCTCCGCTTAAAGGTTCGTCTAAGAACAACACATCCGGATCATGTAAAAGGGCCCCGGCAAGTTTTAGACGCTGCCTCATACCTTTGCTGTAAGTTTCTATTTTTTTATCTAAAAAATCATCTGCACCCACTAGGTTTGCTGTTCCAGCAATCCTTTCTTCTATATTTTCTTTCTTCAATCCGTGGAGTGACCCTAAATAATGTAAAAACCTTGATCCAGTGGAATAGTCAGCTAGGTTATCATAATCAGGACAAAAACCAATTCTTTCAATAATTTTGTTGTTCATCCATGGGTCTTCTCCTAGGACTGTAATTTCCCCTTTATTAGGTTTGATCATTCCTGTAGCTAGTTTAAAAATAGTACTCTTTCCCGCACCATTAGGTCCTACAATACCGGTTATCCCTTCCTGTATTTTAAGATTTAATGAGTTTATGCCAATGATATCCCCATACCATTTTGAAAGATCATTAGCTTCTACTACGAAATTTGTCACCTTTCCACCCCCTTTAAATGAACTCGAATAAATAAGCCTAGTAAAGGTATAATGATTAGAGTGCTCATAGCTAAAACATATAAGCCTGTGTTGATCTCTGCCGGAAGCCCAATTCCGTATATAATATCATAGGAAAAGTGGAGTAAATTTTCCGGACTTACGAGTCTCCAATTCATATCGAAAATAGTGAAGACATCGCTGATTATATTTAAAACAAAGAAGGTCATGAAGGCACCGATACCAGAATACGCTTTTCTTTTGGTGAGAGATGACAATAAAACAGCATATGGGAGATATATGAACGAAGTAAAAATACCTGCAATTAAAGTCAAACCTAATATACCAAAACTACCCACATAATTATCTCCTGTTTGGGTAGCGATTACGGATAGCCCAACAAGCAAAGGTGGTAAGGCACAAAATAAGCTCACGATCGCCATGGAGCCTGTAAGTTTTCCTGTTACATAATCTACAGTTCTTAAAGGCCTTGAGAAATAAAGGACAAATGAATTTTCTTTTATATCTTGTGACAAAATATCTGAACAAACCACAGATACAAGGATGATTGTAAATAAGTAAAAAAAGTATCCTTTTAAATATGGAATACCCATAAGTGTACCTCTTCCGTCCAATATCAGCTCTTTTGTAAGTTCTTCACGTGGATAGAATGGAGCAGAGACCATGGTAAAAACGTGGACCAATATATATCCTATTACGAGTAAAACCCATATGGCTTTAGAGTTTAATTTTTGACGAATTATTTTCTCCCCGATCACTAAGAATCTCCTACTGAGTGGAGTTTTTTTTCCTTTCCAAGTTTTGTATTCAATTCTTTCAATTCCCATTTTTTACCTCCCTGTAAAAGATTCTAAAAAGAAATCTTCAAGAGTCAATATATCTGGTCGTATGTATCTCAACTGGATATTCCCTTCTTCAGCTAATTCAAAAATTTTACTTGTATTATTAAGGCTAGTAACTAATACGGTGACTTGACTTTTTTCTTCTATAGTCTGTGTAATTTTTGATATAGAATCTAATTTATTGATGAAATCTTGAATATTTTCTTCCGTTCCCCTTATTTTTAATTTATATCTCCCATCGTCAGCCCTCATGATACTATCCATGAAACCACTTTTTACAGTTTTACCTTGATCGATGATTATTACATAATCGCTAACTTGTTCCACTTCGTGAAGAATATGGGAGGAGATCAAAATTGTTTTATCGAATTCACCTATCTTCTTGATTAGGTTCAACATTTCTTCTTTACCATCTGGATCCATTCCAGTCGTGGGTTCGTCTAATAATAAAATATCTGGATCGTGAGTGATGGCTTGGGCTAGTTTTACCCTTTGTTTCATTCCTGTAGAATATGATGATATATCTCGATATCTTTCTTCACCTAGGCCTACAAAATCTAAAGAAGCATGAGCCCTCTCCACTGCATCGTCTCGAGGTAGGCCTGATAATCGACTCATGTAAGAGACCAACTCAAAACCTTTCATATCCTCGATCAAGCATTGATGTTCTGGCATATATCCAATAATATCCCTTCTTTCTATGAGGTTAGATTTTCCCTTTACTCCCTGGATTTTAATCGTGCCTTTAACAGGTTCGATGAGACCGAGTATAGATTTTATGAAAGTGGATTTTCCAGCCCCATTTGGACCTAATAGACCTGATATACCAATTGGAATCTCTGCATTAAAGGAATCTAGAGCAATGGTCTTATCATATTTGACGAGAACCCCTCTAGCTGTAATTTTGGTTTTTTCTATATTTTCCATCCTCTTTTTAAATGCTATTATATATAATATCTTTTTCGAATTTAAGGATTTTGTGCTTTATTTTCAAATATTTCCCTCAAGTACTTCATGGGAACGCTTCCTGCGTAGAGTATAGTATCGTGGAAGAATTTTTCAGTATAATCGTCCCCCATCTTGCTTTTTACATCTTTTTTAAGATCTTTTAACATCTCTTTACCCAACAGGTAACTCAACTGGTAAGCGGGATTCTGTGTATACCTTTTTACTTCTGCTACAGCGTCTTTTTCTTTTAATCCAGCATTATCGACCAAAAAGTCAACAGCTTCATCGAAGGTCATATCTCCTCTACTTAGATTAACGTCAACCACTATACGGGCTGCCCTCCAAACGACATCTTTTGTTTGTATCAATCTAGCTTCAGGGGTATCGTCAAATCCGTGATCCTTCATCATCTCTTCACAGTAATGGGCCCACCCTTCGATAGTTTCAATAGCCCTTGAGAATAGATGAAAGACGTCGTCATTTGTCATGGCTGCTGCATTTTGAAGATGGTGTCCTGGATATCCCTCATGCACCGTTGTATTTCTAACATCCCAATAAGAGTAATTCGTAAGTGCTTCTTCGTTGTTTGGTGGAGTCACTATGTATATCCCCTTCATAACGTCATCGAATTTAGCTGGGGGCATATAAGCCGCGTATGGTATTATTGGTCTAAGATATTCTGGAGTTTCAGTGACTTCTATCTCCTCGTTTTCAGGGATCGTAGCAAGGTCATTTTCAATAACAAATTCTTTTGCATCTTTTAGTCCCTGTCTATACAGTTCAAGGGCATCTTCGAAGGAGTCTGGAGTCTGAGACATGATCCGTTCTACCACTTCATCTACATCTACATCTTCATCTATCTGGTTAGCATATTCTTCCATCTTTTCTTTTGACTCTTTAAGAAGATTTTCACCGATGTTCAAAATTTCATCTGAATTGTACCCCAATTCTCTTTTTTCAATGAGTTGTTCAAACTTTTCATGTCCAATAGCGAATTCTTGAACAGATTCTCTCTTTTTTTCTTCTAATAATTCAATATACCCCTCAATAGCTTCATCAGCTTCATCGATAGATCCCCTCAATTTCGTAAGTTCTTTTTCGTCAAGATCGATCTTCTGGGCTATCATCAGGACCAGTTTCATCAGCATAGGTAGTTGCTCAGTCGATTCGATAGCCATATCTATCCATAGTTTAACGGGATCTTTCAATTTTGTTTCTTCTTGTTCAACCAGCTTTGGGATATCTTTGATCCTCCCATGGATACTCTTTAGTCTTTCTTCAAGAGGAGCAAAATCTCTTTTTATGAGTGGGAACAAACCTCCACCAACAACGGATGGAAGAGATGGATTTTTCTCCCACTCCCGCAATTCTTTCATTTGGAATAACAACAAGTCAAAAAGATGAATCCCTAGTTTTCTTGAGAGTTCATTTTCTTTTGATAGCTTTGAAACATCAAAACTTTCCAACTCATTTCTCCACCCTTTTATCAATTCGATATCTTTCAGATGCTTGTCTTTGGAGATATCGGGTAATATATGATCATATTCATGGATACCCAGTGCAGTAGCCCATGTTGGGTTCCTTTTCATGATCTTATCGAATATTCGATTTTGCAGTTCCTTAAACTTTTTATCAGCTTCTTTCACCATAATTTCACCTAATTTTACTATAATTATCAGATTACAAACCAAGTACTCTTTCGCATCATAAATGTTTTACCATCTTCAAAGCACTTTCTCCGTTCGTATAAAAATCATCTATAGTTTCAACTGGTCTAAAATTTCGATTTAGATAAAAATTTATCGCTAATTGGTTAGTAGACCTTACCTCAAGGACAACAAATTTCACATCATCCATAACACACCTTTCTATAAAGACGTCTACAAGGCTCGAACCTATGCCATGTCTCCTATGTAAAGGATGAACGGCTAACATCAACACTCTAGCCTGATCACCGGGCATAATAGTGCCGCAAATGAATCCCACAACTGCGTTGTCTCGAACAGCGACATAAAAACCAGTGTTCCAAGCACTGTATAGGTTTAGAAATAACTCTTCGTTATAAACCTCCTTTAGAGATATGTCAGCTATTTTCATAACCTTTCTTATATCTTCGATTTTAAAGGTTCTAACTAAAACCATCGTTTTAAACTATTACATGGCAAATGATATATCTTACTATGATTTTGTCATTACCGAGGTAATTAGAGTTACTTGCATTTAAGACGAAAATTATATATGTGTGTGCATACCTACACATACATACAACACCCTACAGGTCAATATTATGTTAGACCGAGACACAATATCCCGACAAGAACTAAAATCCCCTAATCCTTTTACCTGTTCTATAGATTCATTCATGGATTGTTTAGAAAGAACAAAAGAGGTTTTAAGAGAAGAATGTAATGGGGATTTTAAAGATTATGAAAGATGTGTCGACAGGGCGTTGAAAATCCTAAATTAAAATATCACGATAATCACCCTCCCTCCCTTTTTTTTTAAATTTCAATTTATTTATCTATTTTTTTTGTAAATGGTTTATCCAAATAGCTGTAAAACATATTAGAAACGGATTGTATTCTATCAGTAAATTATTTATAGGACAAATAGGACTATACCTTATAGAATAACAAAAAATTTTGTTATTGGAAAGGGAGTGAGCCTATTTGGGCAAAATGGGTAACATACAGCGGAGAAAGATATGATGGGATATGTCGAAAAAGTCATCCAAGACCTCCAGGATGACGATCCAAAAGTGAGGAGAAAAGCGGTTCAGATACTTGAAGTGATAGAAAACGAAAAAGTACTTGACCCTTTGATAAAAGCCTTAGAAGATGAGGATGAGCGTGTCAGAGGTATCGCTGCTAGATCTTTAGGTAAATTTGGGAAAGACGAATTAGCAGAACATTTGATCGAATTATTAGGGGATCAACACTACTTTGTAAGAGGATGTGCTGCCGATGCATTAGGTGAAATAGGGTCTGAAGAAGCGGTTGATCATCTTGTTGATGTTTTAAAAGAGGACAAGGTATGGGTCCAGGATGAAACCGCCAAAGCTTTGATCAAGATAAGTCATCCCACAGGTATTTCAGCACTTGAAGATTGGCTAAGGGAAGGTTGAACAACCATTTGGTAATCGAATTCTTTTTTATCAAACTAAAATAGTAAATATGACCTTTTGAATAAAGAAACCGCAAATACGCGAGGTACATAGATATGGCAGAAGAAAACACAGTGTATATCGGAAATAAGGAAACTATGGCATACGTGATGGCTGTCGTAAACCAGTTCAATAGTGGTTCTGACGAGGTTTTTATAAAAGCTAGAGGAAGAGCTATCAGTAAGGCAGTCGACGTGGCCGAGATCACCAAGAATAGGTTCCTGAAAGAAGCAAGCATCGCTGGAATCGAAACGGATACTGAAGAGATCGAACAGGAAGAGGATGACCGTACTGTAAATGTTTCCTCTATGTCCATAATCCTCAGTTTGGAACCATAATATAAAAAACACAGTTTAGAGTACAAAGGGTCTGACCTGTTTTTTATGTTCCTTTAGTTTGGGGTATGTAATATCTGATCCAATATGGATTATGAGCATAACACATTATTTAGCAACATAACTTTTAATTACTCTGAGATAATAACATTTATTGGGTAAGCTAAATGGAGTTATCAAAAAAACACTGCGTTCCCTGTGAGGGAGGACAGTCTCCAATGCCGGATGTTGAGGAAGATAGATATCTAAAAGATGTTGATAATTGGACCATCGATAGGAAGGACATACATAAGATCAAAAAAGTATTCAGTTTTAAGAATTTCAAGGAATCGATGGAATTTGTAAACAAAGTTGCAGAGATCGCTGAAGAGGAAGGACATCACCCAGATATTTACATATCTTGGAATACTGTAAAATTAATCCTTTACACACATGCTATCGAAGGACTATCTGAGAACGATTTCATCATGGCTTCAAAGATCGATGATATACAGTGATCAATCCAATTCGATATCGATAATCGCTTTATCCCTAGCCTTCTGGTCCATAGTATCACCCCAAACCACTCTTTCATCAGGTGATCTAGTTACTAGCGATGCAATGGTGGTTATATCTGTAATGCTCCATAGTAGATTTACTACAACTAATATGAATATCCTTGGATTATAAGGGTCTAAAAACAAGATCGACGAAAGAGATAAAGGTAATAGATTGACTAAAATCATCTTCTTTTTATCCCTCATAAAATCATTAGAGAACTGGAATCCAATAGATTTTGTAGATACTATGAATCTCTTAAATTTTGTTTTCATAAATACGTGAGGTAGGTAGTGAAAGATTTCATGTATTACAATAGCTAGAACACCTAGTAACAAAGGTTCTATTGGATGCATATTGAGATGTCATAAATCTAAAGAAATTAAAATTTACGGGGGTCGGAACAAAAATAATATTTATATTGGAAGTGTTAAGATTATAAAAGGTGATACACATGGGTAAAAGTATCGATAATTTAAATGAGGACACCTCGAACGAAATAGGCGATTTTATAAGCTGGTGGATGACAGAAGCTAAAGTACCAGGGATGAGTTTAGCGGTGGTTGAGGATAGTGAAATCAAGTACGCCCGAGGTTTTGGTTCTAGAGATTTAAAAAAGGATCTACCGGCAACAGTCAAGACGATCTATGGGATCGGGTCCATCTCTAAATCGTTTACAGCACTAGGCATCATGAAATTGGTTGAAAGAGGGAAGTTAGATGTCAAAGATCCAGTTAATGAATATATCTCAGTAAATTGGCCTAATTCTATAAAAATTCATCATCTACTTACACACTCTTCAGGGATGCCTTCACTTGGAGTAAGTGAAGTTTTGATTGCAAGGTTGATCGGATTGGAAGAGAGAGGCGTGCCTCTTGGTGATCTAGGAGATCTATATATGCATGTTAACAATGCAAAAGACGAGATATCATCGGATCCTGGTAAAAGATTCTTTTACTTCAACACCGGTTATTCTCTATTAGGCCAGGTCATAGAAGAAGTGACCGGTACATCTTACAGGAACTTTATCGAAGATGAGATATTAGAACCGTTATCTATGAACAGGTCGGTTTTTGAACTCGATGGACAAGATGATGCCATGACACCTTACTTTTCCAGAGACGGTGAACCCACTGAAACCGATCTACCTGTCAGAGAATTCAGTTTTCCAGCAGGAGGATTATTGTGTCCCATCGATGACTTGGCTAATTATATGATCATGAACATGGAAGGAGGAGTGTTTAACGGTGAAAGATTGATTCCTGAAGACCTTATTGAAGAGATGCACAAAGGTCACGTTTCAAGGGAAAATGACAGATACGGATACGGCTGGGGTGTTAAAGATTTCAAAGGTCAAAAAATGATCGGACACGGTGGTTCTATAGCTGTAGCTTCCGCCTATCTGGGATTCACTGAAGATCTCGGAGTCGCTTTAGCCTGCAACACATCACCTTCGTACTCCGTTGAAGCAGTGGCCAAGGCAGTGATGAATATAATCGATGGGGATGATTGGAGAGACATGCCCTTCTTCGCCAGGAAAGAAAGGCTCGATATACTTGAAGGGCATTATGAAACATTCAGAGGTGCAAGAAAAGCAAAAGTCGAGAAGCATGAGGGGCTCTTAAGACTGGAGTTCTTGGATGATTTAGAAAAAGCATCTATAATGTTGATCCCGAAGAAAAAGGACGTCTCCGATTTTGAGTTTTACTACCTTGATGGAGAAGGACAGAAGAACACTATTGAATTTGATGTGAACGGAAAGGAAGATATCGACCTTTATGTTGGGAGGTATTTATTTCACAAAAAGTGATCAGAGAAGTCCTTTTCGAGTCATGTTGACCAAGTAACTATCCGCTCTTTCCCAATCGTTTTCAGCTTCCTTGAACAGGGTGACGGCTCTCTCTTGAGCTTCTTTCACTACCCTTCTTTCATTTATGTTTATGAACTTTCCACCCCTCATTATATGTTTTCCAGCGATGAATACATGGTTCACCTCAAAACCTGTTGATGAATAAACTAGATTTGGAACGAAATTATGGAATGGAACATCTACTGAAGGTGTTAAATTGACTTTGGAGAGGTCCACAGTGATTATGTCAGCATATTTACCTTCCTCGAGAGAACCTATCTTTTCGTCCAAATCTAAAACACTTGCACCTCCGATACATCCCAACTTGAGTATATCCCATGCAGGTAGTTTTGTTGGATCTCTGTACTTGGTTTTAGTCAATAT
>JBNJDY010000002.1:0-68548 GCA_051745305.1 Thermoplasmatota archaeon | reverse complement strand
TTTGTACGTCCGTTTACCTTTCCGTTCGTCTTGCCGTTGGTTAATCCGTTTGTACGTCCGTTTACTTTACCGTTCGTCTTCCCGTTAGTTAATCCTTTCTTCAGACCAGACCAACCTTTTTCTCTATCCTTTTCTTTATTTGGCTTTCCAAAAATTTTGTTAGAAATATTTCTGAGTGATTTGGTTGGTACCAATACGCCTTTTTTATCTCCCTTTTTATCTCCTTCTTTAACCTTCACTCGTTTTTCTTCAACTGTTAATTCCAACGAATCTAAGTTTTTTAATTCAGAATTTAATGACTCAAAACTCAATTTGGGTTTATTATTTTCTTTAAATATTTTGATGATACCATTAATACTCGGGTGAAAGCTTGGAATGGTAACATCCTCAACCATCTTATCGATTAAATATAAAGTAGTAAATTCGTTTTCTTGGAACTTATTCATGATATCTATAATATAATCTTTTGTTTTATCCCAACTGAAAAGGTTGGCAGCCTCTGTCACGACATCGACATATGCAATTTTGCTATCGGATTCAGATATCATTTTTAATGCTTTATTTACACTGATACAAACATTTAATATATCTCGACTTGAGCGTATTATATTCGCTTCCTCTTCTATGCCTAATACTCTTTTTCGTTTATGTGTATACCAGTCTACTATAATCAACCGATCTTCTTTAATACACTTATTTGTGTCCACCCCATTACTATTTAGATTCTTCAAAAATTCTTTTGGAGATTGTCTTGAAAGTAAAACAACTGCAGACATCCCTTTTTTTAAATTCTGGGAAATAAATTGAGTTTTCATATGTTCTCTGACTTCCCCTAGAGAAACTTCTAGAATCAAAGAAAAACCTTGATCTATACCGCTGATTGTCGATTTCAATCCATCAATTCCCAGATCTATCTCCATCTTGTTTTCACCTTAATGTTTCCTCCTCGGATACTTCGATACCACCATCTAATATCAAAAATGGATGTTTATATGGATCGTGTTTGGTAAATCTCATTTTGTAAATCTTGATACTTCTTCTGAATTCTCCTTCAAAATCTTCGTAATCTAGGTTTATTACAGAATCCGTAACGAATCCCTCTACACCAAGCCTAGACTGCACAGATTCCGTGATCAGAAGAGTAACTAGGTCTTTTTCTTTCAAAAATCTACAAAACTCGAAAAGACTACGTCTCAATTTTTCAGTTGATGAATAGTAAAGGGATACTGCGCTTATAGAATCAATCACCAATCTATCAATTTCATTTTTAGAAATAAAATTATCAAGGAACTCTTGCAGTTCTTTAAAACCTATAATAGAATCCTCTAAATCGCCTCTTCTTAATTCACCATAATCTATTAGATATGATTTTCCATTTTCGTATGGTTTCCAATCTAGATCGAAAGATTTGATAGCTCTTTTCATATTTTCTCTGCTTTCCTCGATTGAAAGAACCAAACCACATTCCTTATTTTTTAATCCTCCATGTATAAACTGAAGCCCAAAAAGGGTTTTTGCACTACCAGTTGGACCTTGTAATAGATGAACCGATCTAGATGGAAATCCACCTTGTATAAGATTATCTAAACCTTTTATTCCAGATTCTATTCTACTCATTATATTCCTCCTTTAATAGATCAAAATATTTTGGGGGTAAACTTTCTAAAAGGGGTTCTATATTTTGGAGTTGGTTATAACCGTCTAAAACGTCGCTCCCAGATCGCTTTACTAATTTTCTAGTGGGATTAAGACCTATAGTTTTTTCATTGAATTCAAGCAACTTTCTGATCGAGTCTATCAAAACTTTTATGCTACTTATGTTTTCAATTTCGTCTAAATCAAGAATATCAACCGAGATAGAACCATAAACTCCTTCCGTTCTTTTTGTTAACGATTCATATAATTTTTTATAGAATTCAATATCTTCATCATTAAGATCAGTGTTTTCAATCTCGAAATGGAGTTCTATTCTAGGGTCTTTTAATCTATACTCTTTTATTTTTCCGGTTTTACCTTTTCCTTCCCTCATTTCGAGTAAATCTATCTCATGTAATTCGTCTAAATATTTAGTACAGGTAGCTATATGGAGATCTAATGAATTAGCAACATCACTTGCTTTTATCCATCCCACTGCATAAAGATACTTGAGAATAGATATTGAGTGTTCTTTCCCTAAGACATAGGCTTTCCTTTGGAATTCAAGGCTAATGTTATTTCCTCCTCTTAAACTTTAAGAGCCTTAAACCTTCTAAATAAAGGTTTATGTATTGAGAAGTACTATTATATATATAATTTCGGGTGTTTAAATTGATATAGGATGGTTCAAGTACTTCATTCGATAAATTCAAAAATTATGGAAACTAATTTAAGATAGCAGATTATGTGAGTGTTAGATATAATGGAGAAAAAAATCTTGAAAGAATATGATCCATTGAACTTGGAAACAAAAATAAAAATGTACTGGGAAAAAGAAAATATTATTGACAAAATCAAAGAAACAAGTAAAAATAAAGATAAGTATTATTTAGTTCAAACTCCCGATAATATAGAATCCGAACTTAAACCATCAATATGGTACAAACATCTATTATATGATGTTTGGTACAAATATCAATGTTTAAATAAACAAAATATAAACATGAAATATTGTCTTAACACTTTTACCAAAGATTCACAAAAGACTTTTTTACAAGAATTAGATGTTGAAAACATAGATGAGATTAAGAAAAAAGATAACGAAAAACTTTTGAAAATATGGAAAAAAAGTTCAGGAAGATTTAAATCAAATTTTAAAAAATCTTTAAACGGGGCAAAAATTTGGGATAGTAGTGAATATCATACTTCAAATAAAAAATTTATAAACTCAGTTTGGTGGTCATTGAGTGAATTATACAATGAAGGATTATTTAAAAAGGTGGAAAGAGATGTTTGGCAGTGCAAAAATTGTAATGAATATAATTCAAAAGAGAATATCGTTGAAGAGACTTATACTGAAGCGGAATATTTACTGAAAGTTCCGGTTAAAAGAGGGAAAGACAGATTTTTATTTTTGAAGATTCCAAAACTTCTCTCTCTTCTTGCACCTCTAGGTATATTTGTCTCTCCAAAAGGAAAATACAGTGTAGTATCTTACGAATTAGATGGTGTTGAGGAAAGAGGTATAGTTCCGAAATCAAAGTTGAATTCTATAATGGCTGAAGCAGGCATAACAGATTTCAAAGAGATAAATTATATTTCAGGTAATAAAATACATGGTATGGAATTCATCAATCCTATCGAGAAACTGATTAAACACAGAAAGCGAATCAAGAAACAAATAACCAATAAGATACTAGCTTCAGATATATTAAATCAAGAAGATGAAATTAAACTAGTTACACCGGGTATAACAGAAGACAGTGTTAAATTCTCGGATGATGTGGGTATCGATATAGAGTATAGAGTCAACAAAGAAGAAGTAGTTGGAAAAAATATCAAGTATAAAGGAGCTAAAAACAATCTGATAAAAGATCTAGATGAAATGTTAGAAGAATATCTTAAAGATTTAAAATATTTATTAGATAAATATTCAGAGGAAAAGAAAATAATCTCATGTCCGAATTGCTCATCTGAAGTAAATAATGTAACTATTAAGGAATGGATTTTGATCACAGAGGAAATGGAAAACAAAGTACATGAGCACTCAGATGATATAGAATGGTTACCTGAATGGGGGTCCCCTTTAGAAGACTACGATTCTTTGGAAGATATTGATAATTGGAGAATTTCCAGTGATAAACAGATAGGAATCCAACTTCCTATATGGGGATGTGGCTGTGGGGAGGAAAAAATAATATCGTCAACTGATCAATTAAAAGACTTAACTGGAGCAAACATGAAACATATAATCTTCCCCCATTTTATTGACAACTTGGATATTGAGTGTGACGATTGTGGAGAAAAAATGAAATGGGAAGGTAAGAGTATTCATCACAACTTTATCAAATCTATATCCCCCTGGGCTCAATTAGGTTATCCTGATAATGAAAAAAATTTCAAAGATTGGTGGTCTGGTGATCTAACTTTCGGTAAATTTATGGATGAAGATGGGGTAATCTTTGGCAATCTTGTATTATCTAGCATTTTGTTTAACGACATATCAATTAAAAAAATAGCTACACGAGGGAAAATAGAAGGCGAAATAAACATACCAAAATATTTAAAAACTGTTGGATCTGACTCACTTAGACTCGCTTTTCTTGAAAATTCTCCTATTTGGGAGGACAAAGAACTCAAAGATGAAAATCTATCTAGACCTAACAAAATTATCAAAGTCCTATGGAATATCTACAATTTCTATAACCAATTAAAAGACGGTTTAAGTGATATAAAAGAACTAGAAGATGAATCTATCGAATCTTTTTACGAAAATACTAGAATAGAAGATAAATGGATATTATCAAGATCACAGGACATAATTAAATATTCAGAAGAGCACTTGGATGATCTTAGATTCGACGAACTGATTTCACTCATGAATGATTTTGTGTTAAAAGATATAGCTCAATGGTATGTTGGCATAGTACGGTATAGGGTCCAAGAAGGAGATGAAATTGATAGAATATCCGTAATATTGACACTTGAATATTTATTAAATTCCGTTACAAGAATTTTGTGTCCTTTAGCTCCATGTATAACAGAAAAAATTTACACTGATATGCATCCAAAAAACGATTCTGTTTTTACTTCCGATGAAGATATCACAATCAATAAATTTAAAAACTCTAGATTTGATTTTTGGAAAAATGTAGCAGATGAAGTGACCAATGATGTATATAACTTAAAAAAGGAAATGGAATTACCCCTTAAATGGCCCTTCCAGAAAATTGTTATCGATACGTCTACTTTTGAAACATATGACAATTTTGAAAAGTTCAAACATATAATAAAAAATAAAGCTAAAATCAAAGAAATTGAAATTTTAAGACCTGATGAGGAATGGAAAGAACTAGAATTGACAGTAGAAGCGAACATGGATGCTATCGGAAAAACATATCGTCAATGGGCTAGTAGGATTGCCCTTTTGCTAGAAAATAGGGATGCTGAAGAGATTAAAGAAAAAATTGAAGAAGGTGAATACATCATTGGTATTGAAGGGCATCAAACTGAGATTCAACCTGAGATGTTGACCTTTAAAAATGAGCTACCAGAAGGATATGTAGAAGTAGAATACGATGATTTCAATGTATATGCCAATTATGAGATGTCGGAGGATATATGGAATGAGCAAATCGCAAATGAGATCAAGTTAAGAATCAAGAGTATGCGGGAAGATTTTGACCTTTTAGAAGAGGATGAAGTTGAGATATTCATCTACCCACCAGATGAATTTTTTGAATCTATAAATTCACATAAAACGGATATATTAAACTATGTTGGTGGTAAAGATTTAACCATATCAGATGACGATATGGATGAAGTTGAGTATGTAGTAGAGTGGGACATAAATGGAGAAACAGTAGATATTGGAATAAATCCATTATATAAAACAAATATGCTACATATTTATCAATCAATCCCAGGTATGAGCAAAGAACTCTCTGAGCGTTTATATTACAACGGATACACATCTTTGGATAAACTTAAAAAAGCGACTGCCGAAGATATTTCAGATATAAGAGGTTTCAAAAGAAGTTTAGCTAGAAGAATAGTACAGACCATGAAAGAAAAAGGTGACAAACTCAAAAAGGGCGAAATAAAAAAAGAGCAATTGAAATCAGGTTTAAACAAGGAAATGAAAAGATTCATCGGAGAGTTACAAAAGATTTCAGGTATCGGTAAATCAATCGCTGAAAGTATCACAAAAAAGGGTTACTATTCTTTTGAAGATATAGCTGAAACATCAGTTGAAAAATTGATGGAAATCAGATACATGAAAGAAGACACAGCGGAGAGATTGATAGATTACTCGAAGAAAAAACATGCCCCTGAAATAAAAAAAGATGATCTTAAAACAAAAGAACCGAAAGAAAGTTTGGAAAAGAAAGAAAAAGGGTCCGGTAGAAAAAAGTCTGAGAAGGAAGAAAAAGAATTGGCAGAAGAATTACCCGAGGGAATCAATAAAAGTTCTACATATATGATGATCGATGAGAACCTCGATAATAGTTTTGAACTATTTAAAAAAATAATGAGTACTGGTATGGATGGTATATGCATCACTAGGGAATACCCGAAAAAGATTCGAAACAAATACGATCTTGAGAAGAGTTCTATAATATGGCTTTCAAACGTGGATAAGGAGGAGGTTATAAGACCCAAAAATCTTAAAAAATTAAAGTTGGAATTAGAAAAATTCCTTAAATCTGGAAATAGTGTAATTCTCTTAAGCGGCATCGAATATCTTATAATAAATAACGATTTCAGAAAGGTACTCCATCTTTTACTATCTTTAAAAGACCAATCTGTAATGTCAGAATCTATACTATTGGTGCAAATAGATTCTCAAGAACTCGATGATTATCAATTAGATCTTATGAAAAGCGAAATGGATGATATCCTTACTTGATATCTTTACTCAAAATATTTATTATTAAAGAGATTTTTCTACAAACAATGAAGGTAGGTATTGTTGGACCGGGAGCCTTAGGCACATTCCTTGCAGGGATGATAGGAAAAATGAATCAAGTTGTATTATATGGTCGAAAAGACTTGTCTCTGAAGGAAGTAGATATTTCTGGTAAAACTCAACTCAAAACAGATATCAAGTATACAACTGACCCAAATGCACTTTCCGACTTGGAGTATGTTATAATCTGTACTAAATCTTTCCAAACTGAACAGGTGATGAAAGATATACACAAATATTTGAGTGAAAAAACAATGGTTGTCTCCCTCCAAAATGGCTTAAAGAATGAAAAAATAATTTCAAAATTTGTAGGTGAGGATCGAGTGATCGGAGGGATTACAGAAAATGGAATTACCTTTAAAAAGTATGGGGAAGTGATCTATGCCGGTAAAGGAGAAACGATAATAGGGCTATTTGGAGATAATTTTATAATAGGTGTTAAGAAATTCTCTCAAATTTTGAATGATGCGGGTATTGAAAACAAAATATCAGATAACATATATGGGCACATTTGGAAAAAGGTCATCATCAATGCCGGTATAAACCCCATCACAGCTTTAAGTGGCTTGAAAAACGGTGCGATTATTGATGACAAAAACCTCTTTTCATTGATGGAATACATATGTGAAGAATCCGTAAAAGTGGCAGAAACTGAAGTTGTTTTGCCTGGAAAAGATCCGTTCAAAGAAGCTGTAAAGGTAGCAAAGAATACTAGTGAGAACAAATCTAGTATGCTTCAGGATGTTGAAAATAAAAGAAAGACCGAAATTGATTGTATTAACGGAGCGATTGTAAGTGTTGGGAGCAAACATGGAGTAGATACTCCTTACAATAGAACCATGGTGAACCTAATAAAATGTTTAGAAAATTCTTACCTAGATAATTTTGATTAATTCAGCTTCCAAATAGACTTCTTTAGCATCCACGATATCGACTACAACCCTTTTTCCGATAAGAGAACTATCATTTTTGTTTAAAACCACTACTTTATAATTATCTGTTCTCCCCTTTAAAGAATCTCCCTTTCCTTCTTCTAAAATAGTTACTAGCATACGTCTACCCTTATATCTCTCATTCCTGTCACGACTGATTTTAAATCTCAGTTCAGTAAGTTCTTTTGAACGTTTTTTCTTTATTCTAGAATGGACTTTGTTGCTTTTGTTAATGGCTTCTGTACCAGGCCTAGGACTAAAACGAGTCACATTGATAATATCAGGCTCTGTATCCTTTAATATTTCTAGGGTTTTATTAAAATCATCTTCTTCTTCTCCTGGAAAACCAGTTATTATATCTGTTGAGAGGGTCAAATCAGGGAACTTTTTCCTGATTTCCTTTACTAATTTTATCCAATCCTCAGGTGTATACCGTCTATTCATATCTTTAAGAACTTGTTCTGAACCAGACTGTAGAGGAATGTGAAGAAATTTGTAAATCCTTTCATGGTTCAATATATTCTTGATCTCTTCTTTGATGGGTATAGCTGTGTCAGGGTTCATCATCCCTATCCTTATCCTAGACTCTTTTTCTATTTCTAGAAGTTTGTAGATCAATTCAGGTAGGGAACTGTTGATATCTTTACCATATGAAGCCGTATCTTGACAAGTGATTTGAATCTCCCATGCGGATGATTTTACTAATTGTTCAAACCTACATTTTATATCATCCGGCTCCCGACTGTTTAGAGGACCTCTTGCAATTTTTGTGATACAATATGAGCATTCACCTAAACAACCGGTCGCTATAGGTATAACTCCCACTAAACCCGGTTTAGGACTGACTGAGAGGGCGATATCTTTAGGAACTACTTTCTCAATATTATCAGATATTAAATCAAGCTCACCATTATTTATCGAGGTTAAACAGCCAGTTACCATAACTTTAGAACATTTTTCACTTAACTCTTTAATCCTTCTTTTCATCCTTTCCTCAGTTTTTGAGATTACGACACAAGTTCCAATAACCGCCAAATCAGCATCTCTCGGACTGTTTACCTGTACATGGCCTTGACTGTTCAAATTCTCTGCTAACATTTGGGTCTCCCCTTGATTCATGGTGCAGCCATAGGCTTCTAGATAATACTTCATTAAATGAAACTTTAGAATAGGGTATATTTTAGTTTTGTCTTTCAATCCCTTCTTCTATCAGGTTTATCTCGGTCTAATCTAGTTTTAGAACCAGGAGTGGGTTTATCTTTGATCACTTTTTCTTTCCACCATCCCGTTTTATAAACACCTAAAGCAATGACAAATGCTACCACATTACTCAACGCCATCCCTGTCCAAACACCGGTGGAATTCATGGATAAAAAGATAGCGAATAGAAAGACGAACGGTAGTCTCAACCCCCACAGTCTAGTAAGGTTCAGACCCATCTGTAGTTTCGTATGGCCGGACCCTCCTAGAAGAGAAGTCACGCCTCTAAATACCCCAAAGAATGGCATGGCAAGGGCGAAGATACCTAAAAACTTAGCCCCTTCTGCGATGACTTCTGGAGAATCAGGAATGAATATCATTATTAAATTGTTTCTCAAAAGGAATAAAATTGCTGTAAAGAACAACATCAATCCAGCTACAGCTAAAAAACCTTTTTTGGCCACTTCTTCCGATCGTTTTTTGTCATCAGCCCCCAAGCTCTGTCCCACCATGGTGCTTATAGCCATGGCGAAACCGCCCATAATAAGAAAGGTTATGTTCAATATCCTGTTGCCAACACTATAAGCGGCCCCAGCAATCTCAGGATTCGGAAGCCTGTATATCACAGCCCACAAAATAATGAAACCTATAGAAGTTCCAAACCTACCAACGCCAGCTGGTACACCAATTTTTAGAAACTCTTTCAATCTAGATAGGTCCGGTTTCAAATAAGAAAGTTTTAGTTTCAACCCTAATTTTCCTTTGAAAAGCATGTAGGTCGCATATATTGAACCGATCCCTCGACTCATAATTGTTCCAATAGCCGCCCCTCTTACTCCAAGGGCAGGTACTGGCCCAAATAATGGTAGCTCTGGAATTGTTATGCCAAGAAAAGGCATAGTTCCAGATCCAAAGATGAGTATAGGATTGATGATCATATTGAGTGAAACAGAGATGGCAGTGATCTTCATCGGTGTGATCGTATCACCCCAACCCCGAAGTGTATACATGAATGCAAAAAAGAGGAACATAAACGGCAGCCCTAGAAATATTATCTGGATGTACATTGTGCCGTAGTGAGCTAATGCTGCGGAATCCTCTCCAGCACCTACAAGAATGTCCATAAACGTAGGGGTCATAAAATAACCAAATACACCGATCAGGATTGAAGCCGTGATAGCTATAAAGTATAACTGTCCAGCAGTTCTATCAGCTTCTTCGTAATTTCTCTGCCCAGTGTACTGAGAAATTAATGCTAATGCGGCGATCCCAAATCCCATCTCGATGGACATCATCATAAAAACAACAGTCCATCCCTGACCTACTGCGGTTACAGAATATTCTGCTATCTGAGGATCAGCAATCCTGCCGAGCCAAAAAGTGTCAATAAGATTGTAAAGTGTTCTCAAAAAAGTGGCTACCATCATAGGCCATCCTAACTTGAACATGACCCCGATAACATTACCTTCAAGTATCTCATCCTTGCTCGGTTTCTTCATCCTTTCTTTTAAAAAAGCATAGATCCCTTCGCGACGCATACCCCGAAATATCTCACCGGGCTTTTTGATAAGAGCCTTCAAAAGTCCTAATAACCACGTGAGTGACTCAAACTTATCTTTATCCATCACTTTTCAAATTCGCATTTAGCATTAAGTATTAAAACTTTTGCATCATGATACAAGTGTTGTGATTTCGATGTTTAGTCCCTTTTAGATTGAAGTCTATAAAGTAAAAATTTTAATGCAACTGAACTACCAGATTTTAGGAGTAGAGAATAGGCTGAATATTCTTTTATTTTTGCTTCGAGGTATAGAGAAATGGCCTTTCTAATATCTTCCAAACTGCTTTTATCCCCCAGATCAAATTTCTTAAAGGTTTTACTTCCTAATTCTTCTTTGATTATCTCGAATATATATTCCTTCATCATGTCATTTGTTTCAAAATAATCACTAAGTTCAACCAATCCTTTATGCTCTTTTTCTACCATATTAAATAACAAAGTGTGGAAGGTATAAATATATGTTTTGAAAGCTATACAATGGATTCAAAGGCTTAAAAAGATATGGTTAAACACACCAAAACATTAATGTAATAACAAATCAAGTATATTATATTAACCAAATTTAACTGTATATCGGAATTAAAATATCTGGAGTGGCTCAATATGGCAGAAAGAAAAATAAACGTGAAGGGTGAAACTTGTCCGGTACCATTAGTCGAAACAAGAAAAGCAGTTAGAACAGCTGAACAGGGAGATGTTCTCATAATTCAAGGTGATCATCCTCCATCAAAGAAAGAAATACCCATGGCAGTTGATGCTTTAGGTTTAGAACTATTAGGTATCGAGGAAGACGGTAAAAACTGGACAATAAAGATCAAAATTACAACGGAGGTATGATATTGACAGGAAAAGCCACGCTTATAGTTCAAAGTGGTGACCACGATAAAGTTTTCAGTGCATTTATTGTAGGAAACGGTGCGCTTTCCATGGGGATGGAGGTTTCGATGTATTTTACATTCTGGGGGCTTGAAAGGTTGAAGAAAGGAAAACTAGACAAGGGTCCTCTTTCTAAAATGAATTTTCTTGGATTGGGTAAATGGATAATGAAGAGAAAGATGAAGAAATCCAATGTAAGAGAATTAGAAGACATGATGAATGACTTTGTGGAATTGGGTGGAAAGATATTAGCTTGTGATATGACTATGGAAATAATGGGTGTAGAAAAGAAAGATTTAAGAGATGAAGTTATTTCAGATTACTGCGCAGTCGGTACATATATTAAAGAGGCGAAAGAATCTGATATAACACTGTTTATATGAGGTGAAAAGATGAAGGAAGAAACAGTCTATCTAGATAACAGTTCAAGCACGAAGATGGATGAAGAGATTTTAGAAGCCATGAAACCTTACTTGTTCGAGAAATATGCAGTAGCAAGTTCTGAATTTGGATATTCTCTTGGGATAAAAGCAAAAGAGGGTTTGGAAGATGCTAGGAGCACTATAGCAGATAATATAGGAGCCAACTCTGAAGAGATAATATTTACGTCATGTGGGACAGAAGCAAGCAATCTAGCTTTGAAAGGTGTGGCTGAGAAACTACCTGAAAAGAAAGATCATATAATAACTAGTAAAATAGAAGATTTTCCCGTTCTTAAAAGTGCACAAAGATTAGAAAAAGAGGGGTACGAAGTTACGTTTCTCGAAGTAGATGATGAAGGTTTTGTGGATGTTACTGAATTGGAGGATGCAATTAAAGAGAGCACTGGACTAGTATCGATACAGCATGGAAACCAAGAGATCGGAACAGTTCAAGATATCGAGAAAATTAGTAAAATATGTGACCAAAAAGATGTTCTATTTCACACCGATGCTACTCATACTTTCACGAAACTACCCATCGATATCAGTAAAACTCGTATAGACTTGATGACTTTGTCTGGACATACAATACACGGTCCAAAAGGGATTGGAGCACTTTATGTCAAAGATGGAACAGATCTAGAAAAATTGATGGATGGTGGTTTTCAGGAGAACAATCGAAGAGCAGGTGTCGAAAATATCCCCGGTGCCGTTGGGTTCGCAAAAGCGGTCGAACTCGTAAATGAAGAAGAGAATCAAAGGCTCAAAGAGATGAGAGATGCTCTTATAAAAAAAATACAGGACAAAATTCCAGATACAACTCTAAACGGACCTCTAAAGGATAGAACACCACAGAATGCAAATATCACATTTCATTACGTAGAAGGTGAATCGATAACACTCCACATGGATATGAGAGGATTTTCCGTGAGCACCGGTTCAGCATGTTTCAGCAAGTCTTTAGAAGCGAGCCACGTCATATTGGGTATCGGCGGGGATCATGAAAGGGCTCACGGTTCAGTCAGATTTAGCTTTGGAAGATATAATACGATGGAAGATGTTGATAGGACCGTAGAAGCTATAAGTGAAGTTGTAGAAAGATTAAGAGAGATAAGTCCTTTAGGAAAAGATAAATAGATATTAAAAAGATAAAAAGGAGGTAAAAAATATGGCAGATTTACCATACACGGAAAAAGTAATAGAATATTTCAAAAATCCAAAAAACGTTGGAAAGATCGAAGATGCAGACGGTAAAGCAAAAGAGGGTAGTCCAGCTTGTGGGGATATGGTTTCAGTATACATAAAAGTAGATGATGAAACTAAGGAGATCACGGATATAAAATTCGAGTCCTATGGTTGCGCATCGAACATCGCAACTGGCTCTATAATCACAGAGATGGCTAAGGGAAAGCCTATAGAGGAGGCAAAAAATATCACCTGGAACGATGCAGCAGATGAATTAGGTGGTTTACCAGATATGAAAACTCATTGTTCCGTTTTAGCCGTAGAAGGACTACAGGCAGCTATCGCGGATTATGAAGAAAGGCATGGTCTGGTAAAAGAAGAGGAACCAACAACAGAGAAGATCGTTGAGAAAAGATTGAGGCACGTGATGAACCCCATGACGGGACTAGATGTGGTCAAAACCGACCTGATCGGTGATATAGAAGTTGAAGAGGGAATCATCTCCCTGAAAGTTGATCTTGCAAAGGATCATCAATTCGCTAATGCCATCAAGGAAGATATCATGGAAAAGTTGGAACATCTCTGGGATATCGATGAAATCAAAATAAAGTTCACTGAGAACTAATTGGATGTGGAAGCAATGAAAGTTTCCTTAGTACAAAAAAAACATGTTTTAGGAGATAAAGAAGCAAACTTAGGTATTATAAAAGATACGGTGAAACAAAATGATAGTGACCTATACATCTTCCCGGAACTGTTTCTAACTGGTTACAGGCTCATGGATAGATTATGGGATGAAGCTGAACATATACCGGGTCCTTCAACTGACAAAATTGCTGAATTGGCGGAAGAAGAACAAACATCTATAATATTTGGTATGCCGGAAAAAACAGGTAGGAGTGGAAGATTGAAAAACTCCGCTGTTTTAGTAAATTCAAAAGGAGATATAGATGTATATAGAAAAACCTACCTCCCTAACTTCGGGCCTTTCGAAGAGATGAGATATTTTGGACCAGATGATAATATCCCTGTCTTCGATACTCAGTTCGGTAAGTTAGGTATGGTGATATGCTACGATATTTTCTTCCCCGAACTGACTAAAGCGATGGCCATGAAAGGTGCTGATTTTATAGTTTGTATCTCAGCATCTCCATCTATAAGTAAAAAGTTCTTCGAAACTGTTTTACCAGCTAGAGCTATCGAAACTACGGCTTTCACATTCTACGCAAATCTACTAGGTAGAGAGGAAAATATCACATTCTGGGGCGGAGATAGGGTGATTTCACCGACAGGGATGGAAGTTGCAAAGGGGCCGATATATAAAGAGGATGTGTTGACTGTGGAAATTGATCTAGAAGACCTTGATAGAGCAAGAAAGGGAAGACCAGTGTTGAACGATACAAGGGATTTATCGATAGAATGATTTTTAGAGATCGACTCTTTAATTAATATAGGTTTACAGAATTAAAAACAATAGATAAATAGCCAAAACGATAATGATATATCTTACAGAGTCCGCTATATCGACTTCTGTTAACCATCCACTTAAATTCAGTTTCTTTAATTTGTTTAATACTAACCCAATTCCAATACCGACTGGTACGGTTAAAAGGATGAAAACTCCATGGATTGATGTTATAAGATTGATTTCCAAAGAGGAATAGGGGATTATTTTAGTTACTCCAATCAGCACTCTGGCTGAAGGCATAATAACATTATTCATCCATATTGTTGTAGTACACCCTATAAATATTGACAGCCCCGCGAGGATAGTTGTAGGAAGAAGTATGCTGACCGGGAAATCTTGTTTATAAAGTTCAATTTTAGAAGAATGATATAAAACTCGGAAAAAAGAAGAAACAGTTAATATTTGTACAACCATAAATAAAACATATAAAACCGGATTGCCTTCGAGAGAACCAAGCATCATTGTTTTACTATAGAATCCATTCAGAGGAGGAACACCTATTATAGATAAAATTCCAATAAACAAGGTGCCGATAAGAATAGGGCTGTTATTATATAAAGAAATTTTACGGATATCCCGTGTACCCAATTGATAAAATATTGCTCCACTTACTAGAAATAATAAAATCATAAAGATCGCGTGTGAAACAAGATGAAATATACTAGCTGCAACAGAAGAAATGGTCCATAAAGATAAAACTGCTACTATCAAACCCATTTGTGCTATAGTATGCCAAGCTAATATCCTTTTTAGGTCCCAGTAGCTATGAGAGACGAATACTGCGATTATAGCTGTTAAAAAGCCGAGTGATACCAGAACTAATCTGATATGTTCTGTAATGAATCCCATGCCCATAAATTTTACAAGTATGTATATGCCCGTTTTTACTGTCACCCCTGCTAAAACCGCTGTCATTGGTGATGGGGCAGAAACGTGTGCGTCAGGAAGCCATGTATGGAAGGGGATTAACCCAGATTTTATACAGACTGCTACCATTATAAAGATAAAAATGAGGTTTCTTTTATATACACTCAATTTTGGAAGCATCTTAGATAGAACATAAAAATCCAAGTATCCCGTATTGAAATATATCAGACCTATACCTATCAGAAAGAAAAATGAAGCAACACTGCCTATGACGAGATAAATATAACTAGCTCTCAAAGACTCTTTTGTATCAGTGTATGTTAACAGTACATAAGTGGTTAAGACTGTAAGTTCAAAGAAAACATATCTGTTAATAACGTCACCGGATAAAAAAACTCCATATAAACCGGTGGTCATGAACAAAAAAAGAAAGTAATATTTTTCACCTTTAGGAAGTATCTCTCTGATCTCTAATGAGTAGATAAAAGTTATAATAGTTACTATAGCGGTAATAGTAGCCATGGTGATCGATAAACTGTCTAAAACGATTGTGATCCCATATGGAGAGGGCCAACCGCTAAGTTCATATCTCAAAGGAGATGCTAAAAGATAAGTAGTAAAATAAATCAAAAGTATACCTGGTATCAATAAAGAGATAAATGCGATAACATCTCTCCAAAGTTGAGATAAGTTCAACTTGGAAAGCACACTTAAAAGTAAAGCTCCTGTTAAAGGAGCAATAATTATGAAAATCACTGCATGTTCAATCAACTTCCTCATCGCCCCCTCTAAGCATTTTTTTTATGTTCAAAGATTCATATTCATCGTACAATCTTATAACAAGAGCCAACCCTAAAGCAGTGGTTGCAAGGTTGATAACTATCAATGTAATCATAAAAGAGTGTGGGACTGGATCTACAATATTAAGGTTCGATATATCTGTTCCAATAGGTACGATCGGAGGAGCACCACCAGGCACATACGCTAAAGAAACAAAAAACAATATCAAACCTAAGCCCATGATTGAAAGTGCTATCATTATCTTTATGGAATTCTGAGTATTGGTCAAACCATACAATCCAACAAAAACTATAATCAATCCGATATTAATGCCGTTTAAGATCGTTCCACCTCCAAACTAAACAAATACACAAAAAGTGCTACGACCCCAGCAAAAACTTTTAGAGATACTACTATATCTAGAACTATCTTCATGATATTACTAGAAGGAGTAACGTTAGCCAAAAAAGCGCCTCCTATAAATATCCCAATTAATCCAACTATCAAAAAAGCAAAAGCACCAAAAGATTCTAACCAACTGATGTTCGAGGCCAATCGTTCCACTTCTTTTCTACTATGAGTTATTAGAATCAAAATTATCCCTGAAGCAAGTAATACCCCTCCCTGAAAACCACCCCCAGGAGATGCATAACCAAAAATGGTCACATAGACTCCAAATAAAAGTATAAAAGGTGCTAGAGCTCTACCTGATACCCTAGTAATTATAGATCTCAACTATTTTCACCGCCCTTACTGGATTGTTTTTCTTTATTATTTTCTTTAGATTTAATACCTAATATGATCACTCCGGTAATTGCCACGTATAAAACCATGACCTCACCAAAGGTATCATAGGCTCTGTAATCTAGTAATATGCCTGAAACTATGTTATCGGAACCAGTAGTTTGTCTATTCTCTATGTAATACTGTTTTAAGGGGGTTTCTTTTTTATCCTCATGTTCAAGACCCATACCCCGCACTAGAGTGATCAGTATAAAAACAAGGAATAGTACAGTCAAGATTTTCTTAAATGTAAGACTCTTGATCTCCAATCACCTCTATTTTCTTTATTACAGCTAAAAAAAGGATAGTACTAGCAGCACCATTAACTACTGCCAAAGTAAGAGCAACATCAGGAGCGTTATATAGGTAAACTAGTATAATCACGAATATCGACGCAAAACTAAGAAAAATTAAACATCTAATGAGATCTTTTTCCAGAACTACCAAAATACAAGCTCCTAATAATAAGATAAGAAAGAGTTCGATTACCATCAGTTATCACTCCCCCTATTTTCTTGACTATAATATTCCTCTATTGGGACTTCCGTACCTACTTCAGGATCGATAAAAGCTGCTTTAGCAATAGCATGAGATAATATAGGCCCGGTAAATAAAACTAAAACAATTATCAGTATGATTTTACCCGATATAATATCAAATCCAGTATAAATGAGAATTCCTATCAAAAGCGCTAAAGTTCCTCCCGTTCCTGCTTTTCCACTAGCATGTAGCCTCATATTGATTGTCGAAAACCTCAATAAACCCAAGGCTGCTGTGAACATTATAACACAGCCAAGAGACATTAAAAAAATCGATAATAAATTTAAGATCATTTAAAATCACCACCTTCAAGATATTTTACAAAGGCCATAGTGCCAACAAAATCTAACATCACAAAAGAGATGGCGATGTCTAAATAAAGACCCGTTCCAGTTTCTATACTCATAATCGTAAGAATTACGGTAATTATTACTCCAGATACATTTAAAGATATTATTCTATCATATATTGAAGGACCAACAAAAAGCCGGTAGGACGATAATAAGGCGATGAAAATCAAGATAGTCGATATGGCAGTAAGTACGTTCATTTGAAAACACCTCGTATCCTTTCGTCCCAAGCTATGATTGTATCTTTTATATCACCTGATAGATTTTCTGCTTTCAGAAACGAAAAATGTACATATAGAAAGTATTCATCTTCTGCTTCTTCTACATCTATCACAAGTGTACCCGGAGTTAAAGTTATTAGTAATGATATCAGAGTAACTTCAGAATCAGAAGTAAGATTGACCTTTGTTTTTACTATCCTAGGTTCTATGTTCATAGTCAAAGATTGATACATCAGTATTCCGTTAGCGATTATCAATTTTAATATTACGTCTAAAAATAAAATGACTAAATTCTTCAAAGCTTGCACATACTCGAACAATGATTCTTTTTCCCTCTGTTTCCCGCGTATGACAAATTCATGAGCGGTTAGTGTAACAGCACTAGCAGATACTATCCCAGCAAGTAATACAGACATTGAAATCTCTTGACCTCTTAGCATAATTATTAACTGACCTGTCAATAATAGCCAGAAAAGGAGTAGTAAAATGTCAAGAAGGGCATAATGCCTTTTGATATCCTCCTCACTGCTAGAGATTTTATCCATCCTAATTCTCCTTCGTCAGACGATTTTGTTTATTTGCTAGAAAACTTGTTATAGTATAAAATTATCGATTCGATTTTACTCTAAACCATAAAAAAATTTAAAACAGATTAAACTATACCTCATATGATAAATATGCTCGAAGAAGTATCAGAAATGATTGGGATCCAAGTCTATACCAAGAATGGTATGTTCCTTGGCACAGTAAATAATGTCGTTATCGATATGGATGAAGCAGACATCGATGGTCTGTTTGTTGGTGATACTAATCCGTTACTAGTAGAAGATTCTAAGAGTGTCAAAGTACCTTACCGCTGGGTGAGTTCGGTTGGAGATATAATCCTTCTAAGGTACTTCCCAAAAAGAGTATCGATTTCTAAAGATTGATTTGCTTACTGGGGGATTTGATTGTCGCTATCTATACCAGAGTCCTGCTTCATATCTAAAAGTAGTACCATTATTGGAGATATCGAGTTAGGCGAGGGGTGCAGTATATGGCCTAATGCAGTCCTTAGGGGAGACCAGAATTATATTAAGATACACGAGGGAACGAATATCCAAGATTGTGCAGTAGTTCATGTAGATGAGGAACACCACACTATAATCGGTAAAGATGTCACCGTAGGACATGGAGCGGTAGTTCACGGATGTGAAATAGGGGATGAAACTATTGTTGGCATGAATTCTACCGTTTTATCCGGCGCTTATGTTGGAAAGGGTTGTATTATAGGTGCAAACGCGTTAGTGAGAGAAGATATGGTGATCCCAGATTATAGTATCGCAGTAGGCGTTCCCGCTAAAATAATTAAAGAAGGGGATGAGAACCTTAGAAAGAAAACCAAGGCCAACGCTGTGCATTATCACCATCTAAGGGATGAGCATAAAGAAGATCTTTACGAGTCTTATAAAGAATGAGTTAGTACTCTATACCTTTTCTCGGACCTATTCCTTTTTCGAATGGATGTTTGATACATTTCATCTCGGTCACAAGTGCAGCTAATTCTAGAATCTCTTGAGGTGCGTTACGACCTGTTAGAACTATTTCGAGATCTTTATCACCATATTTCTTTAAAAAATTTATAAAATCTTCTAAGTTGAGTAATTCTAGATCTAAAACAACATTGATTTCATCAAGAATCAGGATATCCAAATCTTCGATCTCTATCGCTTCTATTGCCCTTTCAAAACCTTTCTTGATTTCTAATTTATCTTTTTCTTTGATTTCCTCTTTTTTTATGAACTCTGAAGTTCCGTAATTTTCGATTTGTATGTTAGGAGTCTCTTTTATGACCTTTCTTTCACCAGTTGATCTTCCTTTCATAAATTGGATTATCAAAACTTTAATCCCTCTTCCTGCCGCTCTGACAGCAAGACCTAATGCAGCCGTAGTTTTCCCTTTGCCATCTCCCGTATATACCTGAATTAATCCTTTATTCAAGTTCTCATCTCCTCATGAAATTTTATACACGATTCAATTCCGTTTTAACCTATTTACTGTTTCATAATAATCTCCAGAATTTAAATATATTCTTTTTTCATCTCTATCTACTTCTGATAGATATTTTAAATATAACAGGGATGAGACAGCAGATAAAATACCACCAAATATTATAGAAGTTACCAAACCATAACCAATACTAATTCCGGAAGAATTCAACTCTAAAAAAGGCACATAAGCGACATATAATATCGAAAATGACCACCACATAAATAAAAGACTGATTCTATCGATTTTGTCATATTGATATTTTAAAAGTTTGAATCCTACAAATACAATTACAACCGCATTTATTAAAAACATACCCTCTAAAATATGTATATTCAAAGTGGCTAAAAATAGTTCTAAAAAAAATGACACTATTGATGAACCAGCTATAATGAAGAGCCCCGCAATAAATGCTATTAAAGTAAACTTATGCTTAGTAAATAACAATATTAAAGATAATAAAATCAAAAGACTAATGTATATCATCATTAACCAAATTACGGGGCTTGTGAAATATTCTTGATATAACAAAGATGTGAGTAAAATCAAAATTAAGCAGAGTTCGCTAAAAATCAGAAACTTTCTAATGGGGATTGTGTCAGATAATGAGTACAAAGGTCCTTGTAACTCCTCAAACATTTTTAATGTCTTCATGATGAATCATAAATCCTAACCTATTTTAAACCTATAGAAACCATTGGAGGTTGTATATCAAATAATGAAGGGGATAAGTTGGGAAAGTCCACCAAAAATCCATAATGCAACTATTATTATAGCGACTAGGATAAGAACGATAACACATTTTATGAGATGCCATATAAACCATGCGACTAATATCAATATAAGGATACCAACCAATATCAATATTGGAATTATGAATGCCATATATTAGAAAAGTAAATCGAATTATTTAAATCTTTATAAAAATGATACCATTTCAGACACCTGAAAGATTTAAATTATACCCCCTGATTAGTCTTGATAGATGTTAGAAGAATACAAACATTTCACAGTAAAAAGAGGAATCGGTAAAAATGATATATCTACATTAAACGCTATAGACAAAGCATACTTAGATGCTGGAGTAGGTAATCTCAACCTTATTCGAGTTTCTTCTATTTTACCCAAGGGAATTAAAAAAGTAGATCGAGTTGATGAAGAGTTCGGTTCTTTTCTTCCATGTGTTTTAGCTGAAGCAGTCGGAGTAAAAAATGAAGTAGCCGCAGGTATCGGTTATGGATTAAATAAAGACGGTGGAGGATACGTTGTTGAACATTCATTATGCATGCAAGACATTGATATGAAAGAGTTTGATAACCAAATAGAAAAGAAAGTCAAAGAGATGGGGAGAATTAGAAATATCGAGTTGGAGAACATAAAAATTGAAAGTATTAAAACGAAAATAGAAGATTCAAAGTACGGTTGCGCTGTAGCTATAATGGTGTATTTACCATGAGTAGAGAAAGATATGGGATAATCGTATGTCCAGATTGTCAAAATGCCCGTTCTGTTGACCTTACTAACGAGACTACAAGATGCAACTATTGTGGAAATAAGATGAAGATAAAAAGGATGAATGTTTACTATCAGACAAATTCACAAAAAGAGGCAGCATGGGCTGTCGGAAGATTGAATGAGAAATTAAAAGGTAAAGAAAAACATATAAAAGAACAAGAAGAATCTTCAGATCCATATTATAAAGCGGTGAAAGAATCATCTAAAGGGGACAATCAGAGAGAAAAGCTTTTGATCTTAGCTAGGATTTTGACCGATGAGTTAGGACAATTTAATAAAGAAGACCTTGAAAAGGTTGCTAAAATAAGCGATCTTGGAGAGGTAGATTCTATTATCAAAAATATTAGAAAAATAGATGAGGTCTACGAACCGGAGCTTGAAGTTTTTAAATCAATTTAGAATCTTTTAACCATGTAATGTCCTTCAAGCTCATACCCTAAATTCCTATAGTACTCTCTAGCACCGACTCCGCTTATTACACGTAAGTGGTCTGCTTCTGATGAAGCAATATTTTCACATTCTTCGACTAGTTTTTTCCCGATCCCTTTGTGTTGGTATTTGTCTCCTTCTTTCTGCACAGGTGTCATCGAGCCTACTACTTTTAACTCCCGTATAATTGGTGGGTTGTAATCACAAACTCTCAATCTTGCATATCCTACAATTACGGAATCAACACCGATTTCCAAAAAGTATTCTGTACCATCAGATGCTCTGTAATCCATTTCTTTCATATCGATATCTGAAATATCAATTTCTTTATTAGAATGGCCTGCCTCCCTACACCTGATACAGTCACAATCGAGACCCATATTTTTCAACTCCTTTCTAGCATATTGACGAAGATTACTTTTTTTCACCCCTGCATCGACCAACGGAGAAGGAATATCCCTCTGCACTCTTTGGATTCTTACATAGGGAGGGACTAATGATTTCATTTTAGCTACCAATATAGAAGCTTCTTCAGTGGTCATTGGATTATAATCACCATCTTTCCACATCTCGTATAATTCAGTTCCTTCTACAACTAAAGTTGGATAAAGCTTTAACATGTCTGGTTTAAAATTTTCATCGTCAAATAATCTTTTAAACTCTTCTAGATCATCATGACTATTACTTCCAGGAAGTCCAGGCATCATATGGTAACATACTTTAAATCCTCTTTCCTTGGCTAACTTAGTTGATTCGATAGTATCTTTCACTGTATGTCCCCTATGAATATTATCTAATAAATCATCTCTCAAACTTTGTACACCTAGTTCTACTCTAGTTGCACCTAAATTTAACATCCGATCTATTTGCAATTCTTTACTATAGTCAGGTCTAGTTTCTATGGTTAGACCAATACACCTGATATCAGCAGTTTCATTGATTTTTTTTGCTTCATCTAAAGATCTAGATACCGAACCGTTTAATCCATCTAAACATCCTTTAACAAAACTCTTTTGATACTCCCATTCCCTAGATGGGAAGGTTCCTCCCATGACGATAAGGTCCACTTTATCGGTTTTATGACCTATAGCTTCGTATTGACGTAATCTATCCTCCACCTGCCTTTTTGGATCAAAATCATTTCTCTCAGCCCTAAGAGCAGCCGGTTCTTTGCCTGTGTAAGATTGAGGAGAAGGTTTTTCTTTATTCGGGCCTCCGGGACACATGATACATTTTCCGTGAGGACATTCCGCTGGAGAAGTCATGCATGCAATTACAGTTACACCAGACTTCTTCCTAGCTGGTTTCCTTTGTAGTACTGGGATTACATCCTTCTTTTGTATATCATCTACTTCTTCAACATATTCTAATAATTCAGAATTCCTGGGAAGTTCAGAGATGCCAAATTCTTTACAATATTTCATTTTGGCTTTCTGTAATTCATCTGGTGAGTTAATTTCACCAGAGTATATGTCCTTTAGAATCTTTTTTAGATGCTGCATCTAATATTCGATTTATCCTTTCTATATAACAATCTTTCCGTTGATCCGTATGTTAAAGGGAAAATGATATATAATCAATTTATTTAATGTGGAGTTAAGTGGTTGAACGGTCAATTAATGGCTTGTTTCTTCCATCCATAAAGGGCTCATAGTCTAGTTGGTTATGACGTCGCCTTGACATGGCGGAGGTCGCCGGTTCGAATCCGGCTGAGCCCATATCGTATCTACTCATGTTCTCATCCGGATTCGAAAACCAAGAGGAATGAATTCCTCTCGCTCGTTGATTTTCTCTGAAAATAAACTCGTCCAGCTGGGTCCATTATAAAATCTTTGATTTTTAATGGGATAAGAGAATACGTCAACATTCCTGAGAGCTTATTTTTCCAGAAAAAAAACGGGCAGTTAGAGAGCATAAGCTTTTCGACAAATAAATTCACTTTGTTCATTTATTCATCTTGATCCTCGTTATCACTGCGGATTCTGACGAGAAACTACAATATTTCATTTGAAAAATATGTCCTACTATAAATTAAATATGATATGATTCTTTAAACAGTACTCTATAAATATTTAATGTATTTATTTCATAAACCTTAACGATACATTTATTAATATCGAAGTAGGTTCTTAATAATGCCGCTCAATGTAAAAGGGTGTATATTAGAGCGGGGGTGAGATAGATTGCATGAAATTGAATTTGAGGCGGGCAAGAGAGTAGATTCTGCGAATCAAATAAATATATGCCCCGAATGTGGTAGTCAAAGGATAATCTTTGATTATCGACATGGAGATCTTTTGTGTAACAAATGTGGTCTGATATTAGATGAATTATACCTTTATCAAGGGCACGAGTGGTTATCAAACGATTCTGACGAAGATAATCACAAAATAAGAACAGGACCACCTGAAAATCCAAGAGTCTTCGATAAAGGTTTAACAACAGAAATTGACAATAAAAACAAGGATTCATATGGAAAACCCATTTCCAATCAAAATCGTTCCCAATTATATAGATTGAGAAAATGGCAAAAAAGATTGAGAGCGTCGAATGCCTTAGAAAAAAATTTAAAAAAAGCTTTTCGAGAAATAGATAGAATCGGTTCTGTATTGAGCTTGTCCAATCAAATTAGAGAAGAAGCTTGTCATCTGTACAAAAAAGCGGTTAAAAAGAACTTGATACGAGGCAGAAGTATCAACTGTATAGCTTCATCCTGTATATATACAATTTGCAGACAGGTAGGAAACCCAAGAACTATGGAAGAAATATCGAACGTAACCTTACTCGATAAAAGAGATATTGGTAGAACATATCGATTTCTTTGCAGAGAGCTTGAACTAAAAATAAAACCGACTAGGTCTCAAGAATATATCGAAAGATATTGTAACAAATTAGATTTGAATGTCAATGTTATTAAAAACGCTAAGGAAATACTAAATGAGGCCGAGAAGAGTGAAATTTTATCTGGAAAAAGTCCGTCGGGCTTAGCGGCAGCAGCAATATATATTACTGCAAAGAATAAAAAAATAAAAATAACTCAAAAGAAAATTGCTCAAGTGAGTTCTGTTACTGAAGTAACAATCCGTAACAGATATAAAGAACTCGTTGAAAAACTCGATATGAAAACACCATTTTAATTATTTTAACACTACAATTTTAGAATAGTTTGTTTTGATTATTAAAAAAAGGTTTATAAGATACATTTCATTTTTCAATCCTTAAGGAGATATCAAACCGATGAATGAAAAAAGACGGAGGTACTTAGATGTCCGATAGGACACCTATGATGAAGCAGTACTATAAACTGAAAAATCAGTACCCTGATTCAATCCTTTTCTTTCGTATGGGGGACTTTTACGAGATGTTCGATGAGGACGCTAAATTAGCAGCTAAAGAACTAGACATAGCCTTAACAACCAGAGATAAAGGAAAAGATGATCCGATCCCTATGGCTGGTGTTCCATATCACTCCGTAGATTCTTACCTTCAAAGACTTATAAAAGATGGATACACCGTCGCAATTGCTGAACAGGTCGAAGACCCAAAACAAGCTAAAGGTCTGGTGGATAGAGAAGTTGTTAGAGTGATAACGCCAGGAACAGTAATTGATGAGGGATTACTTGACGACTCTAGCAATAATTTTTTAATAGGTATTGTAGGTGACGGTGCATACGGACTTGCAGCAGTAGATATATCTACAGGCGATTTTTTAGTAACTCAATTAGATGATCAAAAAGATCTTATTACAGAAATAGTGAGATATGAACCTTCGGAATGCATTTTACCATCAAGTTTAATCAACGATGAAAAGTTTGTAGAAAAGCTGGAACAGGAAATTTCAATGATGATAAATAAATACAAAGACGAAGCATTTAGATACCATCCTGCTGAATTAAAACTATTAAATCAGTTCGGTACAGAATCCTTGGAACCTCTTGGAATTAGTGATAAAAAACAGGCTATAAAAGCGGCTGGAGCAGTCTTAGATTATCTTGAGGATACGCAGAAAAGAACTATGGACTATATACAAAGACTACAGTTTTATTCTCATAATGATTACATGACTTTAGATTCCACCACCTTAAAAAATTTAGAGATTTTTCAAAATTTACGTGAAAGTGGTAAAGAAGGGACTCTTTTGCAAATCATGGATGATACTGTAACCTCAATGGGTTATAGAAGGCTTAGAAAGTGGTTGCAGCAGCCTTTACTTGATGTGGATTTGATTGAAGAAAGATTAGGGGCTGTAGAAGAACTAAAAGATGAAATATTTTTAAGAGACGATCTTAGAAACCAGATGGATGGTATGTCGGATATAGAAAGGTTGATCAGCAGAGTAGTTTATGGAAATGCTAATGCTAGAGATCTGATTTCTATAAAGAACGTTCTAGGTAAATTAGGACCTCTTCTAGAAATTTTAGATGATGTGAAAAGTGATTATTTACTGAATTTAAAAATATTGTTAGACCCTATGGAAGATATCCTGAAACTGATCGAGGACTCTATAATTACCGACCCCCCTAATACCGTTAAGGAAGGCGGCATTATAAAAGAAGGCTTCGACGATGATCTTGATGAGCTTAAAAGAAAAACAAAAGAAGGAAAAGAATGGATAAGTTCTCTGGAAAAAAAGGAAAAAGATAAAACTGGGATCGAAACTTTAAAAGTTGGATACAATAAAGTCCATGGTTACTACATAGAGGTATCAAAATCCCAGGATGATAAGGTCCCTGAGAACTATTCTAGAAAACAAACTTTGAAAAACAGTGAAAGGTACTATACTAAAGAACTAAAAGATAAAGAGGATGAGATAATCAGTTCAGAAGAAAAGATGGAAGCCCTTGAATACGAAATATTCAAAGAGATTCGAGAAGAAGTAGGTAGTCATTCAGAAAGATTCCAAAAAACTGCAGAAGTGCTCTCTAAATTGGATGTTATTACTACGTTCGCTCATCTTGCGGTTAGAAATGATTACAATCGCCCTGATATCGGAGAAGACGGTAGATTAGACATCAAGGAGGGGAGACATCCAGTCGTTGAGAAAACTGTAGATAGTTTTATTCCAAACGATGCGCTTCTAGATAAGCAAAGCAACAGATATATCATAATCACTGGACCGAATATGTCCGGTAAATCAACATATATGAGACAGAACGCATTGATCACATTGTTAGCTCACGTAGGAAGTTTCGTACCTGCTGAGAAAGCTCACATTGGGATCGTTGATAGAATATTTACCCGTGTTGGATCTTTAGATGCTTTAACTAAAGGAAAATCCACATTCATGGTTGAAATGGTGGAACTTGCTAATATAATGCACAATGCATCCCCAGATAGTTTGATTTTGCTTGATGAAATAGGAAGTGGTACGAGCACATTCGATGGTCTGAGTATTGCCTGGGCGGTAACAGAGTATATCGATAAAAATATAAAAGCAAAAACGCTTTTTGCTACCCACTATCATGAAATAACCGAACTTGAAAAGTCTCTTAAGGGAGTCAAAAATCTACACGTTGCAGTTAAAGAGAGTCAAGGAGAGGTTACATTCCTTAGAAAAGTCAGAGAAGGGCATACAGATGAAAGTTATGGTATCCATGTAGCATCTCTAGCTGGTGTTCCCAAGCCAGTTGTTGAACGTTCTATTGAAGTGCTGAATCAAATAGAAAAAGACCACACTATAAAGATGGAAACTAAAGATAGTCCCAAATTCAAACAGGTTGTTTTCGACCCGAATACCGGAGAAACATCTTCAGAAAGTCATCCTGTTATCGAAGAGTTAAAAAAGATGGATATCGAGAATATGACACCTATGGAAGCTATGAATGAACTTTGGAAGCTTAGAAAAGAGGTTAGTGATTAAGATGTCTAAAATTAAAAAATTATCATCTCGAACTGTAAATCAAATAGCTGCTGGGGAGGTCATCGAACGACCAGCTTCAGTGGTTAAGGAGCTTATAGAGAATTCTCTAGATGCTGGGGCAGATGAGATCTATATTGAAGTTGATAATGGTGGAAAAGATCGTATTCTTGTAAAGGATAACGGAACCGGCATGGCAAAAGAAGAGGTGAAACTGGCCTTCGAAAAACATGCAACTAGTAAGATAAATGATATCGATGACCTCAACGATCTAAGTAGTTTAGGTTTTAGAGGAGAAGCTCTACCAAGTATAGCTGCGGTATCAAAAGTCAAAGCTAAAACCAAAAAGGCAGATAATTTAGAAGGAGTTGAAATAATAATCCACGGTGATGAAATAAAAAATATAGACACCGTTGGTTGCCCTGTTGGAACAACTATAGAAGTAAAAGATTTGTTTTACAATACTCCTGCTAGGAGAAAGTATCTAAATAAGACCAATACAGAATTGGCCCATGTTACAAGCATCGTTACGAGGAACGCACTATCTAAACCAGAAGTACAGTTTACCTTAAGTCATAATGAGAATGAGATTTTTTTCGTGCCAAAGGCAAATTCTAAATTACAAAATATAAAATCGATTTACGGTGTAGATATCGCCAAAAAGATGGTGAACATAGACCTTAAAAGTGATTATATTTCTATAGATGGTTTTCTGAGTAAACCTGAAGTTACAAGGTCAAGTAGAAAACATATCTACACTTATGTGAATGGTAGATTCGTAGAAAACACTCTTTTAAAGGACAGTGTTATGGAAGGCTATAAAACACTACTTCCAAGAAAACGTTATCCAATCACAGTGATCGATATCTCAATCCCTGGAAATGATATCGATGTGAATGTACACCCAACGAAAACCAAAATTAGGTTTCAGGATGAAAAAAAAGTTAAAGAAGAAATTAGTAGTGCTGTCAAATCTACGCTTATAGAGCACGACCTTGTACCGACTCCAGATAAGCACGCTAAAAATGTTTTTAACGAAAAAGAGGAAAAAGAAAAATATTCTGAGGAGATTGAGTATTCATCTGATTTTAGTTATTCCCAAAGGACTCTTAACTTAAAGGAAGAAGTTGATGTCCAGGGATCAAAATTACCGGACATGAAAATATTAGGGATACTCAAAGACTCATATATCTTAGCAGAAACACCCAACGGTCTATCTATGATAGATCAACATGCAGCACATGAGAGGATCAACTATGAAAGATTGAAAATGAAATATGACGATAAGATCGGAAGTCAAGACTTATTATCTCCCAAGACAATTGAAGTTAAACCACGTGAATCTGCGCTTATCAAGGCAAATAAAGACCTTTTAGGAAAACTAGGTTTCAAAATCGAATCTTTTGGTAAATCGACCTTCAGAGTAATAGGAATGCCAGTCGTGTTAGGTGAGATACAAGAGGGAGAGATTATCTACTCGATTTTAGACGAATTATCCGATTTAAAAAACAGCAGTTTAGAAGAAAGGAAAGAAGAACTGATCAAATATATGGCCTGTAGATCTTCCGTTATGGCTGGTGATAACTTATCACTTACGAGAGCTAAAGAAATAATTCAGGAATTAGGTAATACTGAGATACCATATACATGCCCTCATGGAAGACCGACAATTATCAATTATACGACCAAAGAACTAGACAAGATGTTTAAAAGGACTTAAATAGAGGCGTTTAAAAGAGCTATATGGATAGAAAGATTTATAAAATGCATCCTAATATAGGAATCCCAGAAGTTAGTAGTTCCTGATTTTACCAACAGAGCGGGGTAGGGTAGCTAGGAAAACCCGTCGGGCTCATATGGTGCATGATAAAGCACCTGAGGAACCCGGAGACCAGTGGTTCAAATCCACTCCCCGCTATCAATTTTCTATTTACTATAGTATCTTTTATAAGAGTAGATAATCGCAAAATCAAATATTTAGGTCAACCAAAAAGTTTAATAAAAACGGTGCATTAAGTTAAAACGATGAATAAAGAGACTCGCGAGGAATATTTAGAGAACATCTATAAATTATCTCTTGAAAGAGAAAAAGAAAATGTAAAGACGGGTGAAATCGCAGATAAGATGGGTCTATCTCCTCCTACTGTAACAGAAGTCCTCCCAGTATTAGAAGAAGAAGGTTATATCGAATATATTCCGTATTATGGTGTTAAATTAACTGAGGATGGAGAGAGCTTAGGTAAAAATATCGTAAGAACACATAGAGTTTTGGAAGTATTTTTAAAAAAATATTTTTCTTTGGATCGGGATCGACTTCATGAGAAAGCATGTCAGATGGAACATATCTTCGATGAAGAGATGATAGATGAGATGTGCAAGAGGTTAGGAGCACCAGAAAAATGTCCACATGGAAAAAAGATCCCTCCATGTGATTTTGAAGAATGTCCAGTAGAAGGTGATTAAAATTAAGTATGCAAGAAAGGCTTTGGGTATAGACCCTGATGAGAACGTTTCTGTTCTTGTTGGTAACCCTAATGTTGGTAAATCAGTTATATTTTCAAGTCTTACAGGGAAGTACAGAGATGTTTCTAATTATCCCGGTACAACTGTTGAAGTCAGTCTTGGGGATACCAGGATAGGTACGAAAAAAGAAACTATAATCGACACCCCTGGGGCAGAATCTCTGACTCCCATATCAGAAGATGAAAAAGTTACAAGAGATATCATCTTAGGCAGTGATCCCAATAGAATAATTCAAGTCGCCGACGCTAAAAATCTGAAAAGGGCTATCATGCTTTTCCTGCAGATCTCTGAATTTGATATCCCTACTGTTTTAAATCTAAACATGATGGATGAGGCAAAGTCCCGTTTGATCGATATAGATCATGAAGGTCTTTCCGATGAGCTTAACGTTCCTGTCTTTCCAACCGTTGCACCTGAACATAGGGGGACTTCAGCACTTAAAAAGGGTCTACCTAAAGCAAAAATTCCAGATGTGAGAGCAGATTATCCTCGGGAAATAGAAGAAGCTCTTAGTGAATTAAAAAGCATCTTTGGAAACCGTGGAACTGCACTCCTATTTTTATCATCCCCAGGTGAGATGAGGGATTTTATCGATGAAAAGATAGGCGAGAAAGAGAGGAAAAAGGCAGAAGAAATTCTTAATAGACTGCATAGAAAATTTAGCCATGATTTAAGTTATATTATCACATTAGCAATTAGAAGGAAAGCTGAAGAAATAGTATCTAAGTACATCAGTAAAGAAAAAATCGAGAAAACCACGTTCAAGGAAAAGATAAATGATCTAACGATGAAACCCCTTACTGGTATCCCTATATTTATCGGGGTCGTGTTTCTTTTATATCAGTTCGTAGGTTTTATAGGAGCACAGGTATTGGTAGATTTTTTCGAAGGGATAATATTTGGGGAGTATATCAATCCATATATCAAGGATTTTATTTATGAATCCATGGGAAGGAACTTTGCATCGAGAATTTTAGTAGGTGAATTTGGAGTTATAACTGTAGGTTTAACCTGGGCTATCGCTTTGATACTGCCTATCATCACCACATTTTTCCTGGCATTTTCGATACTTGAAGATGTTGGTTATATACCTCGATTAGCGGCCATGGCTGATAAAGGTTTTAGACGGGTTGGTTTAAATGGAAAAGCTGTATTACCGATGGTTCTAGGATTCGGCTGTGACACCATGGCCACTTTGACTACCCGGGTTTTAGACACGAAAAAAGAAAGAATTATAGCAACAACCATGTTAGCACTTGGTATTCCATGTTCTGCTCAATTAGGTGTATTATTCGCGATCATGGCTACACTTCCATTTTACTACTTTTTCGTGTGGGCCGGGATCATCTTCTCCCAGTTATTATTCGTCGCTTGGGCGGCCTCAAAAATCTTACCTGGAGGTAGAGGTGATTTTATAATGGAATTACCACCACTGAGGATCCCTAAATGGGACAATGTTCTGAGAAAAACTTATTATAAGGTTGCTATGTTTTTTAAAGAATTGGTACCCCTATTCATTTTAGGTACTTTTTTGATCAGTGTCGCAAATTTAACGGGGATTTTGGATATATTAGTAAATGGACTTGAACCTGTAGTTGTCTCGTGGTTGGGCTTGCCTTCAGAAACATCTATAGCTTTTATTCTAGGCTTCCTAAGAAGAGATTTTGGGGCAGCTGGAATATTGGACCTTTCTGGTAGTTTAACTCATGTTCAGATGCTGGTGGCAGTTGTCTCTATTACTCTGTTCGTTCCGTGTGTAGCTAATGTTCTGGTGATAATCAAAGAAAGGGGTATAAAAACAGCATTAGCTATCATCGCCTTCGTGATTCCTTTTGCCTTTTTCGTAGGTGGAGTTATCAATCAGATTACAAAATTATTTGGGGGCCTAATATGAGTAAACAAAATAATACTCAGGATAAACATAAATGTCCGCTCTGTGGAAATGAATTTGAAAAAGGCTCGGTAACAGCCTGCCAATCCTGTCCAATGGGTGGTGGTTGTAATATGGTTAAATGCCCTAATTGTGGTTATGAATTTATACCGGGAGTCGATGAAAGATGAACGATAAAATAACAAAGATAGAAATAGATGAAGCACTAGAAATACTTTGGACCCTAGAGGAAGAGGGTAAGAGAGATAAAGAGAGTTTTAAAGAAAGACTGACCGATAAAGAGGAAGGTATGAAATTTAATCACAGGAAACGATTCCGTCATGGTTATCGGGAAAAAGTTACTGATTCAGTCCTTAAAGAGCTTAAAAAGAGAGGATTGGCTAAGGTTTACAATGAAAAAGTAAAATTAACCGATAAGGGGCATAATAAGGCTAGAGATATAGTCCGAAGACACCGTTTAGCAGAGCGTCTTTTAGTCGATGTTTTGGATATGGGCAAAGAAGAAGTAGAAAAACCTGCTTGCGAGTTTGAACACCTTTTATCTGAAGAAGTGACTGAAAGGATATGTACTTTGTTAGGCCATCCAAGAGAATGTCCACATGGTATGCCTATACCCTCAGGAAAATGTTGTAGAAAGGGAAGAGAAACGATCAAACCAGCTATAATGCCTTTGACGAAGATCCCTGTTGGGAAAAAAGTTGAGATAGCATATATTCATACAAAGAGTCATCCAAGATTACATAAACTTTTGTCGTATGACATCGGACCTGGGTCTGTAATAGAACTCCATCAGAAAAAGCCAGTCTATGTGATCAGGTCTGGAGAAACAGATATAGCCATGGAAAGGGGGATAATAAAAGATATCTTCGTTAAACCTCTTTCCGATTGATAGAATTTTCTAATATAGGAAAATAATAAAATACCCTCTTGTTTAATTGATGAACCATGTCTAACGAAAAGGAAACAATAATCAGAAAATACGCTTTGAAAAATGCAGTAAAATTCGATGGGGAGGCAACGGTCGGACCTGTTATGGGAAAGGTTATGGGAGAATCAGAGAAATGTAGAAAAGATCCTACAGGTACTAAAGAACTGGTTGAACAGATTGTAAATGAAGTAAACAAATTATCCCTCGATGAGCAGACTAGCCGATTAAAAAAGAAGATGCCCGAGTACTTCGAAGAAAAAGATGAGGAGGAAATCAATAGATTACCAAATATCGAGGGCGAAGATATAGTAATGAGGATGGCTCCATATCCAAGTGGGCCATTACATATAGGTAATTCTCGTATGGTGATACTTAACGATGAGTACGTCAAAAGGAATGATGGAAAATTGGTTCTGTTTTATGATGATACTATAGGCTCAGAGAAGAAAAAACCCCTCATAGAGGCTTTTGATTTGATAAAAGGGGGTTTAGAATGGCTGGGGGTGGAATGGCATGAGACCCATTATAAGTCTAAAAGGATGGAAAGATACTACGAATATGGTCAAAAAATTATCGAAATGGGTGAGGCATACGTCTGTGAGTGCAGTGCTGAGAAATTAAGGAATAATCGTAAAAAGGGTATAGAATGTGAACATAGATCTAGAACTGTTGAAGAGAACCTTGCAAAATGGAACAAGATGTTGGAAGGAGGGTTTGAAGAAGGCGAAGTCACCCTTAGGCTGAAAACTGATATGGAGTATCCGGATCCCGCTTTTAGAGACCGTGTTTTGTTCAGAGTATCGAATCAAGAACACCCTAGAGTAGGTAATAAATATCATGTTTGGCCACTGTTAGAGTTTTCATGGGCTATCGATGATCATTTATTGGGTATGACTCACATTTTGAGAGGTAAAGACCTTGTTATGGAAGATAAGATGGAGGAATATATCTGGGATCTGTTTGGTTGGGATAAATGTGAATTTTTACATTACGGTATGTTACGATTACGGGATGTCAGGTTGAGTAAAAGTGAATTCCAGCAGCAGATTAAAGAAGGAGACCTGAGGGGTTGGGATGACCCTAGAACCTGGTCCTTACAGTCTCTCAAAAGAAGAGGCATACAGCCAGATGCTATTAGAGATTTTATTTTAGATTTTGGAATGTCAAAAACAGATATCGAAGTACCTGCATCAAAATTGTATGCTAAAAATAGAGAATTAATAGATGAAGAAGCTAATAGGTACTTTTTCGTTAAAGACCCTGTTGAAATCGAGTTGATAGGGGAATTAGATATCGATGAAGCCGAGATACCTAGACATCCTGATTTTTCAGACCGTGGAAATAGAAAAATCAAAGTGGACAAAAAATTGATAATATCTAAAAAGGATTGGAACGAGAACGAAGGGAAAGAAGTTCGGTTGAAAAACTTGTGTAACATAAAGCTTGAAGGCCATAAAGGATATGTTACAGACATAGCAAATAAAGATATCTTAAAGATCCAGTGGCTTCCCGATGGAGAAAAATGTGAAGTTGAAAAACCTGATGGGAGTTATGACGAAGGTATCGTTGAAGCAAACATAGATGAGGTAGAATTGAATGATATAGTTCAATTCGAGAGATACGGATTCGTAAAAATTCTTGAAAAATCACCATATAAAGTTGCATACGGGCATAGATGATTTGGGAAAATAATTAAAACAACAACATATCTAACAAAAATATGGAACCACATACCCACTGTCAAATATGTAGTAAACCAGTACCTTTAGATGAAAAATTTTGTTCAGAAAAATGCAGAGAGGAGTACAAAGAATATATCGAAAAGAGAAAAAAGAAAACATACATATTCTACATACTCCTTGCAGTACTCTTGGTCTTGATATTTTTACAGTTATCTGGAATCTGGTAAAATGCCTAAAAAGGTTATTTTGGGAGGAACTTTCGATCATGTTCATATGGGTCATGTTAAACTCATCGAGAGGGCATTCGAAGAAGGTGATGTTACTATCGGTTTAGTTTCAGATGAGATGCTGAAAGAGTGGAAACCGGAAGTCGAAAAATCATATAAAGAGAGAAAAAAGAATCTAGATACTTTCCTAGCAGGTAAGGAAAACTGGGAAATCGTGAAGATATCTGATCCTTATAGTAAGGCTATTGAAGGAGATTTTGACATACTCGTTGTCTCGTCAGAAACTAAGGAACGTGGCGAGAAAATCAACAGAAAGAGAAAAAAGATAGGAGAACAACCTTTAAAAATAATTGAAGTTAAACCCGTGGTTGCAGAGGATTTTTTACCTATAAGTTCAACAAGGATAAGAAACGGTGAGATAGACGAATACGGAGATAGATTAATACCTGTCAAAATCATTTTGGAGTGCACCGTTACAGAAGAATTTTACGCTGTAAAGGAGTTGATGTCAGACTTCTTCGAATGTGAGATAAGTAGAAGTCGTGTGAATTTCAATGATGATGACTTAGAAGTTCCGGATGGAATCGATTATGTAATAAATCTAGCTATAGAAAGCGAAAATCTTGAATGTGAACGGTTATTTGTAGAGAAAGCGGTCATCAAAGACAAACTAGGTTTTACATCTAACGGTCGTAGTCCGGGATTAAAAATACCGAATAAATGGGTCCAATCGAATAATAAATTAGATCTGTGCAAATCTTTAAAAATAGTTGGAGACGAATTGGAAAAAAATTTTGATCCAGTAGGGATGGTAACAGGAGAAGCAACAGATATTAAGGGGTACATAAAATCTGCGCTAATCGATGCACTATTACCTAGAATGAAAGGAGAGTTATATGGATGATTTTCCCTTGACACGGGGAAATCTTTAATAACAACCTTTAAATAAGTTCAAATATTGAGTTCGCTGGAGTGTAATACATTATGGTAACAGTATACGACGTCCCTCCAAATAAATTAGTCGAAGATGTAAGCGATAAAATGAAGGATATGGATAACATAAAGAGTCCTAGTTGGGCACAATATGTTAAGACAGGTATCCATAAAGAGAAGGCACCCTTAGAAGAAGATTGGTGGTATAAACGGGTTTCCGCTATCCTAAGGAGTGTTTACACGCAAGGACCTGTGGGTATATCCAAGCTTAGAGGAAAATATGGAGGGAAACAAGAAAGAGGGGCTAAACCTAGTAGAGTGGCTAAAGGATCTGGTTCAATTGTTAGGACTGCTCTTAAGCAACTTGAAGATGAAGGATTAGTAAAAAAAGAAGAGAAAGGTAGATCCATCACCCCGAAAGGACAGGCTTTATTAGATAATACCGCTTATGAGATATTGAAAAATATGGCTGAAGACGATCCTGAATTGACTAAATATCTCTGAAGGTAGGGTATTTATGGATGAAGATGAATTAGAAAGGATTAAAAAACAAAAACTTCAACAACTTAAAGAGCAAAGAGAAACCGAAGAAGAACAAGAAAGATCAGAAGAACAACTTGAGGCTCAGAAAAAAGCTATACTCAGACAACTGATGACCCCTGAAGCAAGAGAAAGATTAGGACGAGTTAGGGTTGCGAGACCTGAGATAGCGGAAAATATAGAATCACAGATAATAATGCTGGCCCAGCGAGGGGCTATCCAAGGTAAAATCACGGATAAAACTTTAAAAGAACTGTTAAAAAAGATAACAGGTAAAAAAAAGGATATCAATATTAAAAGGAGATAAATCATGTCAAGCAATAAACCAGGACCTAAAAAAAGAAGATTGCTGAAAAAAGGTAAAGAAAACAAACGTGTACCTGCATGGGTAATGCAGAGGACTAACAGACGGTTCACTCGTCACCCAAAGAGAAGAAATTGGCGTCGAGATGACTTAGACGAGTAGATCGATTTAAAACAGGTGAGGATATGGTAGACCAAGAAGAGAGAATAATTAATATTCCATTAAACGAAGTTAAAAATTCACCAGCTAGTAAAAGAGCATCTTTGGCGATGAAAATCGTTAGAAAGTTTGTTTCTAAACATATGAATGTCCCATCAGAGGACGTTTGGATAGACTCTAGCACTAACGAAGAAATATGGCGAAGGGGAGTGAAAAAGCCACCTTCGAAAATAAAAGTACGAGCGATTAAATTCGAGGATGGTATAGTAGAAGTTTCAATCCCAAGAGAGTAATCTATGCTTAAAAAACATGCCATCGATCAAAAACCGTACATAGGTGTTTTCACCGTTACTACAGAGGAACTTTCTATTATTCCATTAGTAGATAAAAAGCCTTTCGAGGAAGCGATGGAAACTCCCGTGGTAAGAACAACAGTAGGAGGGACAAGGGTATTAGGGGCTTTGATGGCTGCAAATTCCAATGGAATACTGGTTTCTGACATCGCAGAAAGTAGGGAAATAGACCCTCTGTTAGATCATGCTGATGTAACATTGGTACCTGACCGATTCAATGCTCTTGGTAACAATATTCTAATAAACGATTATGGCGCATTGATACATCCAGACCTTCATAAAAAAACCGAGAAAGCAATAAAATCTTTCTTAAAAGTTCCAGTGAAGCGAGGAAATATAGCTGGTATCGAGATGGTCGGTTCAGTTGCAGTTGCCACTAACAAAGGTATCCTTTGTCATCCCCATGTAAAAGAAGATGAAAAAGAGAAGATGGAAGACCTTTTCGAAGTTCCTGTTATGAAAACGACTGCAAACCATGGTTCTGCATGGATAGGTACTTGTTTAGTTGCAAACACAAAAGGTGCAGTTATAGGGAATAGAACGACACCTATAGAGATGGGAAGGATAGAAGAAGGTTTAGGTTATTTAGATTGATTTTATAGAGAGAAAACCCAAACTTCAGTCTCTTTAGGTAAATCTGTTTTTAAGAAATCTAATTCAACACCCACTTTATGGGTCTTTTCTTCTGGATATAGATCTAAGAAAGGTTGGACACCCATTATATCTAAAGATAGTCCACCGACTTTAAAATGCATAGGTATCGCAATACTAGGTTTGATTTTTTCAATAATCTTAGCTGCATCTTCAGGACCTATAGTGAAAGTGCCTCCTATAGGGATAAAAAGAAAATCCACTGGTTTTATTTCTTCTATCATTTCATCATCCAAATCATGACCTAGATCCCCAAGATGGCATAATTTTACTCCATCTGTTTCAAATTTGAATATTATATTATCCCCTCTCTTTTTACCACTTTCTTCATCATGATAGGTTTTAAAGCCCTTTATTTTTATTTTTCCTTTATCATATTCTCCAGGTTCGTCTATGACCTGTGTATCACTCTTTTCTACTAGTCTGACTGCGTTATGGTCAAAATGATCATGACTTACAGTAACAATATCACCTTTAACATTCGGTTCTCTAATACCAATATTCCTCCCGTCATGGGGGTCAGTTACGACCACTGAATCGTTTTCAATTTCGAAACACGAATGTCCATGCCATCTTATCCTCATTATAAATCCTCCTTCCACTAATGAAAAAAGATGAATTTAAGATTTGTGCTTAAAACAAAATTTATCCTTTAAACAAAACTACAGTATACGTTTCAACGAATTCCTATGTAAAAAAATATAAACCTGAAGGGTGAGTTTTCATAGCCATGAAAGAAGAGATGGAATCCCTAGAAATCTCAGCAGCCGTAAATGAATTAAAAAGCTTGATAGGAGGGTATACGCAAAAAATATACCGACCTAACAAAAAAGAACTCCTTTTTAGAATTCACGTTCCTGGAAAAGGTAAAAAAATGCTGATATTCCGGATCGGAAAAGCGCTTTATTTGACTGAGAAAGATAGGGATAACCCAATGCATCCCGGCGACTTCATAATGCTTATTCGAAAATATATAGGCAACGCCAGCATCACCGATATCTACCAACATGAATTCGATAGAGTTGTTGTAATGGAATTAAGAAAAAAAAGGAAATTTAGATTGATTTTTGAAGTGTTTGGTAAGGGAAACCTTATACTCGACGGAGAGGATAGAATTCTACTGCCTTATAGGTCTGAATCTTGGAGTCACAGAGAGTTGAAAAAAGGTGAGCTCTATAAATTCCCTCCTAAACGTCTTAATCCCTTACATATCTCTAGGGAAGAACTGATTCAGATATTAGAAGACTCTGATAAAGACCTTGTACGGACTTTAGCTGTTGACCTTAATATTGGAGGAAAATATTCCGAAGAAATATGTTCAAGGTTAAATGTAGACAAAAATTCTGAAGAGTTTTTAGAATATACTGAAGGCATATTGGAGGTTATCGATGATTTGAAGATTCATGTATTAGATGAAGATAGGTTAGACCCTGTATTAGTTAAAGAAGACAATGAAATCATCGATGCAGTTCCTTTTCCTTTATCTATATATGAGAATTACGAAGTCAAAGAGACGAATACATACAATGAAGCACTGGACAAAGCCTTTCCAAAACCAGAAGAAAAAATTGAAGAAGAAAAAAAAGAGGATTCAAGATTGGACAGGAAGTTGGAACAGCAGAAAAGAGCTGTAAAAAATTTGAAAGAAAGTATAGTTGAAAACAAAAATATCGCAGAGATAATTTATCAAAATTACAAAGAATGTGAAAAAACTTTGAGTACAATACATAAAGCTAGAGATGAAGGAAATAGAGTTGAAATATATGAAAAGTTAAGGGGAAAAGATGTGGTAGTTCAAGTTAATGATAAAGATGAATATATTATAATGAGTTTGAAAGGGGTAGTTGATGAGAATAAAATAGAGAAAAATGTCAAATTAGATTTTAGAAAAGATGTCAACGAAAATGCTCAAAAATACTATAACAAAAGTAAAAAATCCAAGAAAAAACTAGAAGGGGCAAGGAAAGCAGTAAAACGAACGGAAAAACAGATAGAAGAGGGTAAAGCAAAGAAGATCGAAAAGAAAACAATTGAACCAACTGAAAAATTTTGGTTCGATAAGTACAAATGGTTCATTTCAAGTGAAGATAACATAGTCATCGCAGGGAAGGATACTAAAACAAATGAAGAAGTAGTTAAAAAATACATGGAAAATGATTCCAGGTATGCCCATGCAGAAGCTGGTGGTGCCCCAAGCGTTGTGGTCAAGAATGATACCAGTATAGATGAGCCTTCATTAATAGAAGCATGTCAATACTCACTTATCCATTCCAAAGAATGGAAAAGAGGGATCGCATCGGGTCGAGCATACTGGGTAAAGCCAAATCAGGTTAGTAAAACTGCGGAAGCGGGAGAATCACTACCAACGGGAGCTTTTGTAATCAGGGGGAAGAGGAATTACCTCGATAATTTACCCCTCGAAGCGATCTTGATAGAAATTGAGTATAAAGGTCATAGAAAGGTCATGTGCGCTCCAAGTTTACTGCTGAAAAATAAAGATGAGGAGTTTCTAGGAAAAAAAGTGAAATTCATACCCGGTAAAAAAGACCAAAATGAGTTTGCAAAGGAAATGTCAAAGTACTTTGAAGTACCCGTTAGTGAAGTCCAAAATATATTACCTCCTGGCGGAGTAAAGATTATGGACAAGTAATAATAAAAATAATAAGAATAAAAAAGAAAAGGATTTAGATTTTTTCTAACCTATTCAGCTTCTAAAAATGCTTTGTATGCTTTATAGGTATGGTAAATATCCACTTTTGATATTATCTCGAATGGTGAATGCATACCTAATAATGGTGGACCCGCGTCGATTATATCTAAGTTCAAATTGGCTAAGAATTTAGCTACTGTACCTCCACCACCTTCGTCGACCTTTCCTAGTTCAGCTGTCTGCCAGCAGACGTCGTTTTCATTGAATACACGTCTTATATAAGCAGCGTATTCTGCATGAGCATCATTTGCGCTATATTTTCCACCTGCACCAGTAAATTTAGTTATAACGATTCCTTTACTCATCTTACCGGCGTTCTGGAGGTCATGAACACTCTTAAAGGACGGGTTAACACCTGGATTGACGTCTCCAGAAATACCCTTGCTGTTTTCCATAAGGTTTCTGAAATCCTCCATGGAATACTCTCCCAATGTTTTAGCAAGGATCTGTTGGAACACTGATTCGGTAAATCTAGAATTCGCACCGGTATTGCCCTCACTACCAATTTCTTCTTTGTCGTATACCAAAACCAAACTGGTTTTAGAGGGGGTTTCTATGTTGAGTCCTGCCATCAAGCTGGTAAAAGCGCATACTCTGTCATCATGACCATATCCACCTACCATACTTCTATCAAAGCCAAGGTCTCTAGCTGGTCCTGCTGGAACTATCTCGATTTCAGCACTAGTCAAGTCCTCCTCAACGATATCGTACTTATCTTTTAATATCTTCAAGACATTAATTTTGACTTTTTCATCTATATCATCGTCATCTATAGGTTTGCCTCCGATGACCACATTCAATTCCTCACCTTTAATGACATCTTTCATCTTCCTTTCAGATTGCTTTTTCTTTGAAAGATGGGGTAGTAAATCACTAACTGCAAAGACAGGATCATTTAGATCTTCACCTATGGATACATCTATCACTTCTCCATCTTCTTTGACTACTTTACCGTGGATAGCTAAAGGTGTACTTACCCATTGATATTTCTTAATCCCACCATAATAATGGGTCTTGAAAAGTGCCAGTGAAGCATCTTGATCTTCGTAAACTGGCCTTGCCTTGAGATCTAACCTTGGGGCATCTATATGACTTGTGAGTATTTGACAACCATCTGTGATATTATTTTTTCCGATAACGACGATGGCTATTGCTTTGTTTTTATTAACGATGTAGACCTTATCTCCTTGTTCTAATTTTTCACACTCGTCTATGGATACAAATCCGTTTTCTCTGAGTAAATCAATTGTATTGTCTACTGCTTCCCTTTCAGTTTTTGATTCAGATAAAAAAACTTTGTATTTTTCAGCGAATTCTGTTATCTCCGATTCAGTTTCTTCATCAGACTGCTCCCATGCATTAGGTATAGAGAATGTGAGTTCATCTTCTAGAGTAGATTTTTTTTCTTCCATTTTACCAACTAAGGGCTTAAACTATGGAAGTATTATATTACGTTTGCGTCTTCATACAGTTTTAAACATTCAGTGAAAGGAAAAACTCGATATTTTCTTATTTTACTTAAGAATAGCTCCGAAAGTGTTATAAAGGGGTCATATATTGATTAGTTTGCTTCATTAAATTATAAATTACTGGATAGTGCTGAGAACATGACTGAACTTCTAAAGGAATTGGAAGAAAAAAGAAAACGGGCCAATTCCCAGGCTGAGAAATATAAGCGCCTTAGGAATGAGATGAATCAAGAGGCCAAAAAATGGGTTCAAAAAAGAGATGAACTCAATTCTAAGGTCAAAGAGCTTATAGAAGAGGGAAATGAGCTTAAAGAGGAACGTAACAAGCTCAATGAGGACGTTAAGAAAGCAAAAGAAAAGAGAAACGAGCTTAATAAGAAAGTTAGAGAATTATCTAACAAACTTAAAAGGAAGAAAAGAGAGATTCTCCCAAAAGATGGAAATTCTATTGAAAAGTTGAACAAAGATATTGAAAAGCTCGAATACAAACAGATGACAAATGTTCTTTCCACTGAAAAGGAAAAAGAGATCGTTGACCAAATTTCTACATTAAGGGATAAAGTAAAAGAGAGAGAACGATTGCTCAATGAAAACGAAGAATTGAAAGAATTATCAGAAAAACTTGATGAAGCAAAAGAAAAAGCTGAAAAGTTCCACGAAGAATTGTCTACTAAAGCAGATGAAGCACAGAAAAAACACGACAAGATGATAGAGATCTTTAACGAAGCTGACGAAGTTAGAGAAAAAGCAGATGGAGCTCAGGCAAAATTCGTAGAAGCGAAAGTTGAAGCCGATGAATACCATCAAAAACATATTGAAGCTGTTAACGAGGTACAAGATTATAACAAAATCATATCTGGCCTCAGAAAAAAGGAAAAGATGGCAAAAAAGAGAAAAGAAGAGAAGGATACCAAAGAAGAGGCTGAGAAACTTTATGAACAGTTTAAAAAGGGCCAGAAACTTGGTACCGAAGATATAATGACGCTTCAGAAAGCAGGCCTATTATAAAGCAAACAACTTAATTAAACTATTTTTTATCTCTATCTTTTAGTGGGGATAAATATATACTAATCCAAAACCATATATTGAACTATTTTTATTACCGGTTGAGAAATATGGTTTCGAAGTTCGATAAAAAACACGTAGTCTCAATAAAAGATTTCACAAGAGAGGAAATCAACGAGATCCTTGATATAGCTAAAGACATGAAAGAGATTGCTATAGGTAACAAAACTGATAATTCATTAAACGGTAAAATATTAGGTACTTTGTTTTTTGAACCAAGCACAAGAACACGTCTTTCATTTGAAAGTGCTATGAAAAGATTAGGAGGTACATGTATAGGGTTCGCTAGACCGGGTACATCATCAGTAAAAAAAGGTGAAACCTTAGCAGATACGATACAAGTGATCGCTAGTTATGTAGACATAATTGTTTTAAGACACCCTCAGGAAGGAGCGGCGAGATTAGCTGCTAAATTCTCAGAAAAACCGATAATAAATGCTGGTGATGGGGCAGGCCAACATCCTACTCAGACTTTACTTGATCTGTTTACAATAAAAGAGGAAAAAGGTGAGATAAAGAACAAAAAGATCGGTATAGCAGGTGATTTGAAATATGGTAGAACTGTGCATTCTCTTACCCACGCATTGTCTATGTATGGATGTGATCTAACCTTTATTGCACCAAACGCACTGCAGATACCTGACGAGATAATAAAGGATATAGAAAAGATCGGTATCAATTACAAAAAAGTTGAAAATATAAAAGATGTGCTTTCTGAACTAGATGTACTCTATATGACAAGAATACAAAGAGAAAGATTCCCTAGCGAAGATGAATATCTTGAAGTTGCTGAAACATACAATGTTAAAAAGAACATGTTAGAAAATGTAAACGAGAATTTGATAATTATGCATCCTCTACCAAGAGTAGATGAGATTTCTACAGATGTTGACCAAACAAAACAGGCTAGATATTTCCAGCAGGCTGCTAATGGTGTACCCATCCGGATGGCTCTGTTGAAATTATTAACGGAGGAATACTATGAATAAAAAGAAGAAGATCAAGATAACGCCTATAGAAAGCGGAACTGTTATCGATCACGTTAAAAGTGGTCATGCCATGAAAGTCCTAAAAATAATAGGCGTCATGGATAAACAGATGAACAGTATCGTTAGTATTGCCATGAACGTCAACAGTAGTTTTGGCAAAAAAGACATCGTAAAAGTAGAGAATATGGAACTAGAAAGCGATGAATTAGACAAAATTTCGCTTATATCCCCTAAAGCAACTGTTAATATAATACGAGATTTCGAGGTTATTAAAAAACACCAGGTCAAATTACCTGAAAAAGTAAAAGGAATTGTCAAATGCATTAACAACACATGTATCACGAATCAGAATGAACCGATAGAACCGGAATTTGATGTAGTCGGTGAAGATCCAGTCACATTGAAATGCGTATATTGTGAAAGAGAGATGAAAGGTGAAGAAATCTCTGAAAACGTAATATAATCAATACAATATCAATAAGAAAAATCTTCGATAAGGCAACAGTCTTACAGATGTGAATTTCATGGGTAAAATCAAGGGTATATGGGATCTTATCAGGTTAGACCATGGTTTGATGCTGGCTGCCGCAGTATTGATAGGTGCCGTAATAGCCCAAAAAGGAATGCCCTCAGACTACTGGAAGCTTACATTAGCTATTTTTACAGCTGTTTTTCTGGAGATTAGTACTTTTGCTTTGAATGACTATTTTGATTATCCCATCGATAAAAGAAATGACAGGACAGATAGGCCCCTTGTTAGAGACGATCTATCTCCTATGACAGCGCTTTTAGTGACCTTTATCTTCTTTCCAATGGGAATAATCACAGCATTCTACGTGAATTACACATGCTTTATCATAGCTTTAATCACTGGTTTGTTCGCCCTATCTTACGATATAAAACTTAAGAAAATCAAACTTGTCGGCAACTATTACATTGCATATACAATGGCCATACCATTTTTATTTGGAGGTGTCGCATTTTCACCAAATATACCCTCTATAATATGGATACTTTCATCCATGGCATTCCTTTCCGGCGTTGGACGTGAGATATTAAAGGACATTATGGATTTAGAGGGAGATAAAGAAGAAAAAGTAAGGTCACTACCAATGCTTCTAGGAGAAAAAAAATCTTTCATCATATCTGGAATGTTTTTTATTAGCGCGGTATCGATAAGTTTGATCCCTTTTATCGTGAACATCGATCCGTCATTTTTTAGAAACTATTTTTACTTGGTTTCTGTTTCTTTTGCAAATATACTGTTTTTATGGATAACGGTTTCAATTGTTGTTAAAAAATATCCTCGAGTAAAACTTTTTAGAAAAATGACTTTAATAGCTATGATGTTAGGATTGGTCGCATTCCTAATTGGATCTTTAACATGAACCATAATTTTAGATAACTACAAATATAACTCTTATATTAAACATAGTATAAATTGTTTAGAAACCCAATATAATAACCATATGGGTGACATTATGAAACTCATTATAATAGACGGGTGTGATGCTTCGGGAAAAGATACCCACGCCCTTAAGTTAAAAGAGATGTTCGATAATGAGGATAAAATAGTGAAAATTCGTTCCCACCCTGAAGAAGATAATATTTTCGGTAAAATAGCTAAAAATGCCCTTCTAAAAGATGGGATGGTCAACAAATTAAAAGCCTCGGTTTTTTACACTTTAGATGTACTAAGATCTCTGAACAAATATTACGATCCTGAGGAAATCGATGTACTGATTATGGTTAGATATTTGATGGGAACTGCTTACCTTCCCAAACCGTTTTCCAAGATAAGTTATAAAATTTTTAAAAAGATCTTACCAACATCTGATTATATGTTCTTTTTAGATGTCGATCCTGAAGATGCTATGGAAAGATTAAATAAGCGACAGAATAGAGAGACCTTTGAAAATTTTAAAGACCTCTGTAGAGTAAGAAATAAGGTTTTTTCTATTATAGATGGTGAATGGCACATCATAGATTCCAGCAGACCTATATATGAAACAGCTCTAGAAATAAAAGAGATTTTGAGAGGGGACTGATTATTTTACAAAAATTTTCCCATTATTAAAGGTAATAAAGCAGTAGCATCACCTTCTACAGTTATGTAGTCTGCATCCTCTCTTACTTTCCCCCATGAGACTGCTTCTTTTATCCTCGCACCAGAAAGAGATCCATCATACTCTACCGCTGTGGTAACGTAAACAGCATACTCTAAACCACCTCTGAACTGATTCCACCAAATCGTATGGTGTTTCGATATACCTCCTCCGATCATAAGAGCACCGGTCTTCTCAGCTGGAAACACTATATCGGATAATTCCTGCTGATCTTTCATCATATTGATACTAAAATCTTTATTATTCTGCCAGTACATCCATATCTGTGATCCAAATGCACCGTCTGTGATCCCTGGAACATATATCGGAACATCTTTTTTTGCTGCCCAGTGCAGAATAGAACTCTCGTCATCTATCCTTTTACCAAACTGATAGATTATCTCTCTTGTACTTAGGTTTGGACCGCATTCATCCACTATTTCTTTTAATAAAGGCTGCATCTCCCTTTCTAGTACCTCTCCATAAGACGAATTAGGAATGAATATATTGCCGAGCCTGTTTACACCTTCCCTATGTAATTCACCATCATCTACCGAAAAACTGCCATGATAATAATCTTCCCATACTCTAGCAAGATCATGATCCAATGTACCACATGTAGTAATAATCACATCAAATAAGTCATTCTTGATAGCATCTTTGATAATACCTCTAGTCCCCGTCGAGATTATACATGCTGGAAAAGAAAGAAATTTTACACATTCATCGTTGAACATTTTATCGAGTACATCTACAGCTATTCCTACTTTTTTAGCTACAAAACCACCAGAATCATAATATTGATCGATTAAATCAGATAACTTAGTGTCTGCATTTATATCGAAGTCAATTACCTTCTTTTTTACCATAATATCCGAAAGTCTTAGATTATCATTTGATAAAAATGTTATGTGAGGTTTTAGGATGAATTGAATAATCTCATACCGTCAGACAAATATTGGATTGTTGTATGACGTAAATCAATTATATATGATACATTTAAAAAATTTCTGACAAAATAGGTTAAATTGTATGATTTTTTGACGATATACCCAAATAATTTAAATACTTATAATAAGTTCCATCTACCAATTAAATGGACGGGATCCTATATGGAGTCAATAATAAATCAGGCTTTAAATAAGCACGAGAAGGATGAAAAATTTGAAAGAGAAAAACCTAGAGGAAAAACGATAGATGATGTCGATGAAGAAACGATCGAAGAAGCTCCTGAAGACGAAGAGCTTCGGAATTTACTCGAAACACTAGAGGTCAAAATTAGAATATTTGGCTGTGGTGGTGGAGGATGTAATACTTTAGATCGTCTGACAGAAGAGGGTATCAGCGGGGCTGAATTGATTGCATGTAATACAGATGCAAAGCATCTACTCCATACTCATGCTCAGAAAAAGGTTTTGATAGGCAAAAACACTACTAGAGGTCTAGGTGCAGGTGCCAGGCCAGAGATAGGTGAGAAATCTGCTAGAGAATCAAAAGAAGAATTAAAGAAACACATGGAAGGTGCTGATATAGTTTTCATCACAGCAGGTATGGGAGGAGGTACTGGTACTGGTGTAGCACCTGTTGTTGCTGAACTAGCAAAAGAAGAAGAAGCACTTGTTATGGGTGTAGTTACACTTCCTTTTGAAGGAGAAGGCAGAGAAAGAATGAAGAATGCTAAAAAAGGTCTTTCTAAATTAGAACGATACTGTGATACAACCGTTATAATACCCAACGACAAACTATTGGAATTGGTACCTAATCTTTCTCTTAACGCTGCATTCAAAGTTGCAGACGAAATATTGATGGAATCTATCAAAGGGATGACTGAAATAATCACTAAGCCGGGTCTTGTAAACTTGGATTACAACGATGTTAGAACCATAATGGATGACGGAGGTGTCGCGATGATCGGTATCGGTGATTCTGACGATCCAAACAATAGAGTCGACGACGCGGTTAACCAAGCCATCGGTTCACCATTGTTAGGTGAGATAGACTTGAGCGATGCTAACGGCGCGCTAATCAGGGTTACAGGTGGTCCAGACATGACCGTAACCGAAGCAGAAAGAGCTGCAGATCTAGTGAACGAAAAGATATCCGGCGATGCAAGGATAATCTGGGGTTGTAATGTCGAAGAAGATTTAAAGAACACAATGAAGATATTATTGGTTATAACTAACGTTCATTCAGAATCTGACCAACTAGCCCATGAATCCATGATCAGTTCCGGAGACGGAATAGATATGGTAGATTAGGAAAAACATACAGCAAAAAACATTTACCCCCTTCTATTTATTTTAACTGTATATGTTAGCTAAAGGATCTTTAAAGCCAATTACAATTTCATCAATTCTAGTTTTTTTTACTATCGTAATAGGATACTATATGTGGTACCCAATTTTTTATTTTACAATATTATTCTTGATATTGGCTTTAGCGTTAGTTATATTTTTTAGAGATCCAGACAGAACTATCGGCAAGGGGTTGGTTTCACCTGCTGATGGAAATGTGATATTGGTAGATAAGGAGATCAACAGGATAGACGTGTTCATGAATATCACCAACGTACACGTAAACAGATCACCATATTCAGGAAAGATAAAAGATGCAAAATGGATTCATGGAGAATTCAATCTAGCTTTTTCAGAAAAATCTGAGAATAATTTTAAACATGTAATCACCTTAGTCACCGATTATGGAACTATAAAGATCCATCAAATAACAGGATTTTTTGCTAGACGAATAGTACCGTATATCGATAAAGGTGATGAACTACAAAAGGGTGAACGGATAGGTTTAATCCGTTTCGGATCACGGGTTAGATTGGACCTTCCAGATAATTTAGATATAACTGCTGAAAAAGGTGATAAAGTGAGAGCAGGCGAATCGACAATAGGTGTTTGGGATGAAGATTAAAGAAACTTTAGGTTCACTAAACATTCCTGACTATATCACCCTATCCAACGGTTTGTTAGGATTCTTAGCGATCACTTATATCATCGATAGAAAACTCCATTTGGCATCCATATTACTTGTGATATGTATAGGATTAGATGGGCTAGATGGATACCTTGCTAGAAGATTAAACCTTGTCCATGAATTAGGTTCATATCTTGATGTGATTTCTGACACACTATCATTTTGTTTCGCTCCTGCTTTGTTGATATATTCTTCTTATTATGACCTAACTTTGGGCGGAGCATGGCAATCACCTGTAAATGCCTTATCAACGTTAGTATCAATGATGGTTGTTTTTTTCGGTGTGTTAAGATTATCTAGATTCGTTGATATACAGCAAGAAGATCAAATATACACAGGTTTACCTACCCCATTGTTTACACTTTTGATAGCATGTATAACATATATTTTTGGTTGGGGAGAGGTATACAAGGTTTCATCCTACATTCCACTATTTGTGATCTTATCTATTTCATTTCTACTTTACAGTAACCTACCTTATCCAAAATTGATCGATTCAAAAAGAAAATCTATAGGGCTTTTATTTTTATTTTTAGCATTGATAGGATTTATTCTAAACATATGGGGTATAAATATCGGCAATATATTTATATGGATAACTTTATTTGTCTGCGTATTGTATGTAATATTCGGACCAGTTTTGGTTGATAAATATGACCAAGGAAAAAGAAGAAATTGCAAATAGTTATTTCCAATGTAATAAAAGAGAAAGAACAGCCTTTGAACTAGGGATAAAACTTGGAGCGTTATTTCACCAATTCATAGGTGCACCAGTGAGTGAAGAAAATGCCAATATTCTAGCAAAGGCAATGGAAAAAACAACGGAAAGACAGGCTTACGTTAAATCCGCTGAAGTTCGTATAGATTTGGAAAGATCAAAAGAAAAGAAAGAAAAAGGCATATTTGAATACACTACACTGACAGAGGACATGATAGAAGCTAAAGTAGTTGTGGAATTTGAAGGAATTGAAGCAGAGGGTGTACTCAAATATATCGAAGAACTTAATTATCCTCTAATGTATATAGATAAGTTAGATTGAATAATGAATACTTGAATAATATAGCGATCATGATTAGGGAATTTAAACAAAATACTAGTATTAGAAGAGCGTTTAGGGATGGTAGATAAGATGGTCAAAAGTTTAAAGGTTGGTATCAGTGGTGTTATCGGTATCGGTAAAACTGACACTTTGAAAAGGATAATAAGCATGCTTTCTGAAGAAGGAGTTAGTGTAGGGGGTATGATAACTGAACCCATACTAGAAGATAATAGACAGATGGGATTCCAGGTCATGAACTGGAAAACGAAAGAAAAAGCTGTTTTTGCACATCTTAGCCTTGATTCTCAAATAAGTATAAAGGGATATGGTGTTGATTTAGATGCTTTAAACCAGGTGGGTGTAAGAGCTGTAGAAGATGCAATTCGAAATGAAGACATGATACTGGTTGATGAAATAGGTAAGATGCAGGTGGAAAGCGAGGAATTTAACAAGATCGTTAAAATAGCTTTGAACGTAAACAAACCTATGATCCTTACATTCAATAAAAAATCTAGGAATCCACTGTTGCAGGATGTAAGGAGACGGGATGATGTCAGGATGTTAGAACTGACCGATGTGAACAGAGATTTACTCCCCTACAAGGTCGTGGACCTTTTCAAAGAAGAAATGGGATAATAACCCTAAATCACTTTGGAGGTTACTTGTGAATCTAATTAAGATCCGGGAAGGGAAAACAGATCTTCTTGTTCCCGAACATGAAAATAAACTCGGTCCAAAAAGCTCTCGTACCAAAGTTTTTTACAATCCATCTATGGAAATCAATAGAGACATATGTATATCTTTTTTAAAGGCACTTTGTGATGGAAATGAAAGGATATTAGATGGTATGGCTGCATCTGGTGCTAGAGGTATAAGGGTGGGTAATGAGATTAAATGCGGTGACGTTGTTGTCAACGACGTTGATCAAGATGCCTTTGAGCTGATGAAGAAAAACATAGAATTAAATGAACTAAAAAACGTGACCCCTAGTAATGAAGCTATAGAAATACATTTACTAGAAAATCGTTACGAATATGATTACATCGATATCGACCCTTTTGGAACTCCAGTACCTTTTTATTCACCTGCTGTGAAATCTATATCTAACCGAGGTGTGATAGCAGTAACGGCAACTGATACTGCGCCTTTATGTGGAACATATCCAAAAGTTTGCTATAGACGATATTCATCTGATTCTATCAATAACTGGTGCTGTCACGAGATCGGCCTACGTATCTTGATCGGGTTCTGTGTGAGGGAAGCAGCTAGATACGATAAAGGTGCTGTTCCTTTGCTTTCTTATTACAATGGTCATCATTTCAGAACCTACTTGAAAATTAGAGAAGGAGCAAGAAGAGGGAATCAAGCCATCGATAAATTAGAAACATACTATTTTGATGAACTAGGTTGGTACGTGGAGAAAGGTAAATATAAAAATAAATTTAAAAAAGCTGGTCCTCTATGGTCTGAAAAACTATCCTCTAAAAAAATCTTGAAAGAAATGGAACCTGTAGGCAAACTTGATGAAGAAACGATCTCACTTTGGAAAAGTGAATGTGATATGCCTCCCTTTTTTTATGATAGTAATACAATTGGTAGTTACTTTAAGATCGCTCCACCATCTATGAATGAATTAAAAGAAAGAGTACGCTGCAATGGATTTAAAGTTTCTAGAACCCATTTCAAGCCTACTGGATTAAAAACCGACGCCGGTGCAAATGATATAAAAGATATTTTTAAATGAATGGTTATTCTGGATAAATAACTCTTGCATCAAATTCAACCACCGGACATTTACCTAGGCAGGTTCTACAGCTATTACATTTCTCAGTATTGATGTAAATTCCATGTTGAAATTTTATAGCATCGTTGGGACATCTAGCAACGCAGATACCGCATTCAGCACAGTATCTAGCTTTGATATAGATCTCATAGATATCTCCGTGAGATAAACCCCGTTCTTCGAGCTTTCCCTTGAATTCACTTATTTTTGAGTTGTTATATGTTTCTATTATCTCTTTGGGCAGTATTATATTTAGTAAATTTCTAGTTCTTTGATCCTCCATCATTTCAGATATAGAAGGTTTTACTTCTTTTGATGGTGTTTCGGTTGTATAATTTTCATCGATCCTATCTAAAAGGATCTCCATTTCTTTAGGTACATCATTCCATCGCCAGAGTCCTAGTTCTTTCCAGACTTCAGGGAGTTTAGCCTTATTTCTATATTCTTCTAAAACTTCTCCAAACTTGTTATATCCTTCAAACCTTTCTTTCAGCGTTTCAAGTTCTTCAATGTCAGATGCTGGACAGACCCAGCATCCAATTCTTTCGAATCCATTTTCATATAATGGGTTATAATCTGCATCCTTCAAAAACAAGTACATCCATATGTGCAAGGCCGTCCAATCCTGTATAGGTGAAGCAGATCTTTGGCCAGGAACCCACGGGTTGTTCCAGGTACTTCCTTTGTCTTTCCTTTGTTCCGATTCGTACCTACGTTGGCCGATGAAAGATAATACACCATCGGGATACTCTTCATTTATCAATAGAGCTGTTGGACCTAATTTACAAGTTTTGCAGCACCAACGATAATCTCTAGCTGATGGACCAAAATGATCAACATTATCCCAATAACCACTTCTAGCCCTTTTAGAGAATAAGTTTAGATCATATTTTTCAGCTATATTTTTGACATTCTCAACAGTTTCTGGTAATTCTATACCAGTGTTAATGAACATAAGATCTGGTTTTATACCTGCATCCATCACGAGATGTAATGCCGCTAAGGAATCTTTTCCGCCACTGTAAGCTACAGCCGTTGGTAATTCAGTTTTATCGGTTTTGTCCCTGATGAAATTAACCGCTTTTATTACTCTTTTATCGATCAAATGCTCATTCGCCTTGAGAACAGTGTCCCAATCAGGTGATGTATCATTTAAAGTAAAATCTGATACCCTCCAGCGATTTTTCACCGATTTTCCATAATCAGATTCTAATATTTCCGAGGCATCCATCTGAGCAGAACCAGCAGCGATTATATCTCCTTGTTTATCGAGTATCAATACCTCGTCGTCTGTTTCTATATTTTCATCGACTTCGATTATTCCTGGTGCTAATATACTAGCTCCATTCAATATTGGTTTTACCGCTCCATCATCGACTATAACAAATCCCTTCTTAGGTTTTGGCATATTTTTCCACGGTCTTATCAAAAATTCATAGGGTTCTTTACCTTCAGCTCTTTTGAATATGTTGTACCTTAAATTCCCCACCACATGTCCATCTATAATCACTTCATCCATCCTATCTATGTGGGGTGAATTGTTTAAAAGTATAACTTCCCTTTTCCCGAACAGTTCTTTGTAATAGGATTCACCCCATTGGTGATCAATGGTTTTTTCCAACCGTTTTCTATCTAGTGAAAAGGCAGGTCTTACGTCACCGGGTGGTGTTATCTTAACTTGTTCACTCTCAGATGAACAGGTACCACACTTGCCTTCTTCGACTAGTGGGATATTACATTCTTTACACCAATGTAAATGTAACTTACCTAATCTTATAATGGACATGAATGGATATCTAATATTATACAATAAAAGATTTAGGGTGATTTGTTATTATTTTATCAATCAACTGGAATCACAGTCTTTTCCGGCAGTTCTTTTTTCACTTTTTTAGCGGTAGAGCCTTCTATAATACTGGAAATAGGACCTTTTTTACTACTATGGATGATAACATAATCAACACCGATTCGATTAAAATCCTGGATGATTTCATCGGATATCTCTTCTGTTTTTCTTAATCTAACTTCTGCTGGAATACCAACAGCTTCAACCATTTTTATCAAATTCTCTGCATGCTCGTCAGCCTGGGTCTTTTTTCCTTCCCTAACTGTTTCCAAAAAATCTTTTTTTTCTTCCATCCCTAAATTGGCGTCCACTAGTTCTGATGTAGAATCTTCTTCAATTATCTTAGATATGATTATCCTATCTGGTTGAATTTTAAAAATGTATTTTCTAATCTTCCTTAGGGCATTTCGATCGTACTCTTCCCTATAACTTGCGATTAACAATATTTTTTCATCGCTATACTGGCCTTTAGGCATTAAGTTCCTCCATTGCCAGAGTCCACTTATATCAGCCATACACCACATTAACGAATTATATATACTTTTTGTCTACAACCCAATGATTATAAGATCTTCTTTAATTACAAGTCCGGTGGATTGAAATAATAGTATAGATGTATTTTATATGTCCTGCATAGAAGGTCACGGGGAGTTTCCCAGGACTATGAATCGTGATGCAAGTGCGGGACATGGTTTTGATGGGTCCCCTTGTGAGATCAGGACGCGACGTCCTTCTATGAACAAGGACCAACCCCAAAACCGGACAAGCCCCTGGCTAGAGTCAGGACGGGGAGATGGACGTCCCCTACGATGAACCTTACTGTTACAGCCAGGGGACAACTTTACAATCGAGTTGGTATATATTAATAAAACAATAAAAAGGTGCCCTAAATGCGGGAGCACAGATATCGTATCAGAAGCTGGTATGATGACTGGTTACAAATATCACTGTCGAAAATGCGATTACGTGGGAGTTCTGATTCTGGAAGAAGATCTAGAAAAAGAAACTGATAAATAATATCTAGTGACCCTATCTTATGCGAACATGACCTGTTTTTTAATTTCCCTTTCTGGAGAGTCGCTCAGGACCTTATCTATAGCCTTTTGGAAATCATCATAGTTAGTTTGATCTCTATTGTCTCTAATTGAGAACATCCCGGCTTCAGTACATATCGCTTTGATATCAGCACCACTAGCGTTCTCTGTTTTCTTAGCGAGGTTATCTAGATTTATATCTCCATCCATAGACATTTTAGCCATATGTATTTCAAATATTTTCCGTCTAGCGTCTTTATTAGGTAATGGTATTTTGATTATTCTATCGAACCTACCGGGCCTGAGAAGAGCTTTATCTAAAAGTTCTGGTCTATTAGTTGCGCCCATTACTTTGATCTCACCAATAGAATCGAATCCATCAAGTTCTGAGAGTAACTGCATCATCGTTCTTTGAACCTCTCTATCACCAGAGGTTGCACCTTCTAATCTTTTCGTAGCAACTGAATCCAACTCATCGATAAAGATTATAGTAGGTGCTTTATCCCGAGCCATATCAAATAGCTCTCTGACCATTCTAGCACCTTCACCGATATACTTTTGAACTAATTCGGATCCAACGAACTTTATAAAAGTTGCATTCGTACGATTAGCTGCTGCTTTAGCGATCATGGTCTTACCCGTACCGGGCGGACCAACAAGAAGGACACCCTTAGGTGGTTCGATACCGACTTTTTTAAATTTCTCTGGGTAAAGCAGTGGTTCTTCTATTGTTTCTTTAACTTCAAGGATTTGGTCGTTCAATCCACCTATGTCATTATATGTAATCTCTGGTTTGGACACTATTTCAGCACCCATCACATTAGGATCAGCAGAGGGTGGTAATGTTTTTACAATAGATAGAGTTTGTTTATTAAGGGCAACTCTAGTCCCCGATCTGATTAGGTGTTTAGGTAAATAATCAGCAACATTGACGATGAAATCTGGTCCTGTAGAGCTTTCGATTACTGCCTGTCCATTAGGTAAAGATTCCTTGATGGTTCCTACTATAAGTGGAGGTTTCTTCAAACGAGCTATCTCTTTTTTTATCTCTCTTGTTTCTCTTTTAAGCCGCTCTAATTCATTCCTTACATAGTCATTATTGAAACCCTGTGTATTAGTCTCTTCTAGAAGCTGTTCGTGTTTCTTTTGAATTTCATCGATTTTTTGCGTCAGCTTTCTAGAACTATCCCTTATGTCTTCTTCTTCCAAATGACCACCAAATTCCTTGTATTTTTTCATGAAATTAGTTTGTTATAAAGGTTGTGGTTATATTCCAGAACTATTGCCAGAGCTAAATTTGAATTGATTTGTTCAACCTTTTTAGTGCATATTTTTTATCTTTCTCCCCTACATCAGCCTGTTCCAAAACAGTTCTAAGATTACTAATAGTCGAATTGTATATATCTTCATCAACTGGGAAAGGTGTTCCATCTTTACCACCATGTGCAAAACTGTATTTGACAGGGTCTTTCCAACTCGGTTTTGAACCATATATGAGATCGGAAACCAGAGCTAAAGCGCGTATTTTTTTCGGGCCCATACCTTTTAAAGATATTAATTCTTCATAATCCTCTGGTTGGATCTCGTAAGCCCTCTTGAGAGTTTTCCACCCCTTTTTAGATATATCTATATCTAATACCTGATGATGCATAGGCATTTCGTAATTATCAGTAAATGAGTCAAGCGAGGTTTGGTTTTTTCCTCTAAAGTATTTTTTTAAATGTTCTGGATTATCATTAATAAGATCGACACTTATATTTCTAGATTCCTCGCTTCTTTTATCAGTCATGTTCAAAACATTGTTTCCCTTTTTATCACAGCAGACACCTTTATGGGGCTCATCGATGAAATCATTTAATTCATCTGAGATCCAATGGTATCTTCTAGCATAAGAATTCTTATCGTTCATGCCCTGCTGAATTACACCCCAATCTCCTTTTTCAGTAACTATGAAAGAGTGATGATATAGCTGATATTGATCCTGTATGCAACTGTTGTCCACTTTTGCAGCTAGTTTTGAGGCGTATGACATCTCTTTATATCTTTTAGGTTTGATCTGAAAGTAATTTTCTAATTTTCTAATTTCTTTAGGAGTTTTTCTACTAGCACGACCCTTACCCCCGAGTATGGCAATACCATGTTCCGCTGGATCGATTGCTAACTTGAGGGCACCACATGTAGTCGTGGTTGTTCCACTCGAGTGCCAATCAAAACCGATAGTACAAGAAAGAGCTTGGAACCAATATGGGTCAGTAATGCGTTTTAGAAATTCTGCTTGATCGTACTCTTCTATCAAAACCTCAGTAATGCATCTACTGAGTTCAACCATCTTATCGAATAACCATCGCGGTACTCTTCCATTATGTAGAGGAAGATTTACAGTACCCTTATTCCTCATAATTGTAAATCCTTAAAAAGGGACTTAATTCTTATGTAAAGAGATGTAAAAAACTGAAAGTGATAAATAATTTATAAAGGCTTACTAGATGGACAATAGATGTGCAACGGGATTAAACTGATGGATATATACAAACTACTAAAAAACAGATTTGGTGAGCAGAATTGGTGGCCCGCTGAAAGTGAATTTGAAATGATGATAGGTGCTATATTGACACAAAACGTCAGTTGGAATAACGTGGAGATAGCTATAGAAAACCTAAGGAACAAAAATCTATTAGACCCTTGTGCTATAAAAAATTCTTATTTAGAGGAACTCCAAGAGCATATTAAGCCCACTGGATTCTATAAGCAAAAATCAAAAAGATTGAAACGTTTAGCAGATGCGGTGATCGAAAAGGGGGGGTTGAATAAACTGTTGGAAAAAGAGGACCTAAGGGAGTTTCTACTAGATATAAAAGGAATCGGTCCCGAAACCGCGGATAGTATAATATTATATGCAGCAGATAGACCTAAATTTGTCATTGATTCTTATACCATTCGGATTATGAGGAGAGTGATGGATCATGAGGGAAAGTATCAGGAATTACAACGGTTTTTTGAAATAAATCTTGATGCCGACTTAAAACTTTACCAGGAATATCACGCTTTGATCGTAGAACTGGGGAAAAAATACTGTAAAAAAGAACCCATCTGTGATTCATGTCCGCTTTTAGAAATATGTGAATTTAGTAAAAAATAAGTCTACTTTCTATTTAGGAATATTCGTTTCCATCGTTTTACGTCTCTTTTTAAACTACTGTAGAATGATGGGAAGTACACTATACTCAACAATATAGCAATAATCAATACAGCGATATAAAATACTTCTCTATCAGCTCTATAAGCCTCGATCCCACCTATTATGAATCCGAGCTCATCAACTATCAAACCTAGTCCAAGCCCATATAAAATAGAACTGATCCTGACTATGCTTCGGCTCCAGTAATTAATAGACAACCATGCAGCTAAAGATATCAGTATGATACCATATGTGATATGGTGAATATGATAACCACCTAAAACTACATTCCGACCTATTGATGTGGGAGGTGGCGTGGTTTCACTAGCTCCTAAATAAGTCACCCACAATCTAGCACCAATGAATGATACTAAAAAAGATATACACATCAAGAAAGGGATAGAACTCCTATTCTTATGGATTTCATTTTTCAGTAATCGGGGAACTAATGTCAATCCCTTCAAGACTCTTTCTTTTGCAGACATGGTTTCTCTTTTTATTTATGTTATTCTTTTTTGGTTAAAATAAATATTTCGTTGATTTTTTCAAACAATATAAACCTCACATTCCTCCGTTTTATATATAGAATAATTCATTCGATAATATTCTATAGCTGATTTATCAAATCTATATGGTGTGACTCCTTGAGATGTGGCTACACCTTTCAACATATCCTGATCCCATAACATATAACTAACATTTAGGGCTGCCAATTCTTCACGTATTTTTGAAGGTTCTGATGAAAAATACATATGGTGGCCTTCTGTCCATGTGAGGTTATCATTCCCCACTCCAAAAAGAACTGCACTCATCCTGTGGTCTGTAGCTATTTTCTTTACAATACTACGAGTCCAAATACCAGCCTCAACATCTTTCCAATCACTGCCTTCCTGGTATCCACTAATACTCTCTTGTTCTGGATACGTGAACGGGATAGACCATAAAAGAAGAAATGCTATGAATAGTACCAATATCGTACTTTTACTTTTTTCCTTAAAAGGATTATAGAGATTGAATATTTGGATTATACCCAATCCCAATAGGATGGATAAAGGAAATAGTAAAAAAGAAAGTTGCCTCATAGGAAGGAGTGAAGAATTTTCTGTTATAACACCTAATATCATCGAAAGGGTAGCAAACAAAAACCAGCCTACAATATGCATACCATCCTTGAATGTTTTTATTACTTTTCTTGCTTCAACGGCTAGAATAACTAAAATCAATAGGGGTAAATAAAGAAAAACCTGATAACCGAGTTTAAAATTTCTACCTGGAACTCTATAGAAACCAGCGAATGATAATAGGGCTAAACAAATTATAAGGGAAGGTATTGCAAATTTTAAAAAAGTCTTTATATTTTGCTTATGGATATTGATAGGCAGTACGTAATCTGATTTTCTCCTAAATTTGATTAAAATATATGCTATAAGAATCAGTAGATATGGTACAAATATTATAGAATATGAAGGAGTCTCCAAAGCCTGATAAATCCTATTTCGGCGAAATGGATCCGCATATAACATCCAGTATAAAATGGCAATAGTTGTTAGTAAGATATAGGTATAAAATTTATAAATATTGTTGACATCCGACCTTCTCTTCACAAATTCTGAGAAAAAGACACCACCTAGGATGAATAAGATCGAAAAGTAAGTAGTAAGATGATGTGTTATTACTAAAGCTGCTACAGTGGGAATTATAAAAAAATAAACTTTTTTACTTTTCTTGGAAAGGATTATGAAAAATGTCAATAGTACTGCCATTAGAAAGAATCCTACGGTCTCTGGTTTAGGTTGCGAATAATTATAAACGAAGGGAGCTACGACACTTAGAAACATAGATGATACAAGTGAGGGTTTCCATGATTTTGTTATCTTATAAGATATCAAGAAAACAAGCAAGGGAACGAAAGATGAGATAATAGCGGGTATGAAGGTAGTACTGCCAAGTAATGAAGTATTTGACGTTAAATAAAAAGAACCACTCAAAACGAACATCCCAGGAAAATAGGGATAGGCTTGCCCCCAACCATCTATACTGAGATAAGAAGATCCCGTACTAACCCATCTCTGAGTATAATAAACGTATTCTCCGCTATCCATCCCCCACATAGAATACCTAAAGAGAGGGATCGTTCTCATGAATAGAGAGAACAAAATTATCGATATAAGAGATAACAGGATTATCTTGGATCTATTTTTCATCGGTTAGGAGATATAATTACAATACTTTATTATTTTTCCTAGTTAACTTCTAAAAACAAAAATATATTAAATATCATCGAGTTAGAAAAACTATGACCGATCTATCTGATAGATACTCCCGACATACAGTATTAAAAGAAATCGGAAAAGAAGGACAGAAAAAAATTAGCGAAAGCAAAGTTACCATACTAGGTCAGGGAGCCCTTGGAACGGTTATGGCAGAGGGATTCTCCCGAAGTGGTGTTGGCGAGATAGTTATCGCAGATAGAGATTTTGTGGAGTTATCAAACCTTCAGCGACAGGCTCTATTCGATGAAAACGACATCGGGAAGGCAAAAGCTGAAGTCGCGGAGGATAAATTAAAAAAAATAAACTCGGATATCAATATAAATTCACATGTTTTAGACGTCAATACAAAGAATATTGAAAAACTGATTAAGGGTTCCGACATTGTTATGGACGCTTCAGACAACATGAAACTTAGATATCTGATAAATGATGCCTGCATAAAACATGATATCCCATGGATATACTCTGCTGTCCTTGGGACCTACGGTATGACCATGAATATCACACATGAGGGGGCACCATGTCTTCGATGTCTAATACCTGAACAACCTAATAGCGAAAGTATGGGAACCTGTGCCTCGGAGGGTGTTCTTTTTACACTTCCACGAGTTGTCGCTAATATTGCAGCAACAGAGGCTGTAAAATTTTTAGTAGATGAGGAAAATAGAAAAGAACTCCTAACAGTAGATATCTGGCGTAACGAATTTGACCTCACAGAAGTAAGAAAAAAAGAAGATTGTGACTGCTGTGCCAATAAAAACTTTAGATATCTTGAAGGGGAAGATGATGAGACTGTTGAACTTTGTGGACGAGATGCAATACAAATAATACCTTCCGATAAGGATAAAGTGGATCTAGACAATATAGTGAAGAGATATAGATATGCAAAAAAAATTGGACAACAGTTGGTCAGGTTAAGCGTTGAAGGTTACGAGTTGAATATCTTCAAAGACGGTCGAATAATAGTAAAAGGAACCGAGGATATTAATAAAGCAAAAAGTCTATATTCAGAATACATCGGCAGATAATATCCTTTAAATTACGGTTTAAAATATTCCAATTTATCCAACAATTTGTTTATCTCTATGTTTTTTTCTTCCCGTAAAACTTCATCGTTAGAACTCTTTATCCTTGGTCCAGAAGGTGTGAGTAAACAGCAAACTGCTGGTTTTATGGATATATAAAATGTTCCGATCTCTTTAGCGATATCAACGATCTCATTTTTATCTAATCCGATCAACGGTCTGTGAATGGGGATATCAACAGCCTTATCTTCAGTCGCCAAATTAGATAAGGTTTGTGAAGCGACTTGCCCCAGGGACTCACCTGTAGCTATCGAGGAAGCTTCGAGGTTTTCTGCTAACTTCTCTGCTGCTCTGTACATCATACGTCTGCAGAGTATACATCTAAAGCTGGATTCTGTATTCTTTGTGATCAACTTATGAATATCTTCAAATTTAGTTCGATAAAAAACGATATTAGGATGAATTTCTTTCAATCTATCGACTAGTTTATCAACATTTTTTATGGTCTTATAATCGGTGAAGGGTCTATGGTCTATATTTAACAATATGACTTTTGCCCCTGCCTCAGCGAAGAGATGTGCGGCAACGGGAGAATCTATCCCTCCTGATAGCAAAACAACAACCTTTTGTACCATGCAACTGGTCGAAAGCGTAAGATGTATATAAGATTAGGGAAAAATGGGGTATGTCGAACAAAAAGCTTATTATATAACTTTGTTTTGGGTAGATGGATTAGTAAATATGACAACGGAACACACTCGATTTGAAAAGGCTAGAATCATAGGCGCAAGGTCTCTGCAGATATCTATGGGAGCTCCGCCTCTGATCGATGTCCCAGAAGATATGGTAGATCCAGTGGATATCGCTGTGGCCGAGTATGAAAAAAGTGTAATACCGATCTCAATTTTAAGAGAGGAATAACAATGGAAGAAACTATGGTTGAAGACGAAGAAGATATGCTGATACCAGAAGATCAATATTTGACTGCAGGCGTCCATATAGGAACGCAGCAAAAAAGTGCTTCGATGGAGCCATTCATTTTTAAAGTTAGAGATGATGGTCTGTTCGTTTTGGATGTTAAAAAAAGCGACAGTAGGATAACATCCGTTGCAAAACTGTTATCACGTTATCCCCCTGAAAGAATACTTTTAGTTTCAGCTAGACAGTATGGTAAAAAGCCTATCGAAACGTTTTCTGAAATAGTCGGTACGATGAGTATCGCTGGTAGATTCATACCTGGCTCTCTTACAAATCCATCTCTACATTCCTTTATCGAACCAGAGATAATGGTAGTGGTTGATCCAGCTGCAGATAGACAAGCTGTAAGAGAGGCTGTAGGAATAGGTATTCCAATAATAGGACTTGTAGATACCAATAACAGACTAGAAAATATAGACGTAGCATTACCCACTAACAACAAAGGTAGAAAGGCTCTCGCACTAGTGTTCTGGTTACTTTCAAGAGAAATGGCTATGATAAAGGGAGATATAGAAAAAAGAGAAGAGTTCCCATTTGAAGTCGAAGATTTCGAACAGGAATTATAACTAAAAACTCATTTTTTATCATTTATTTTTGGTAAAAGACCTGACCATTTAGTATAATCTAACCGTTTCCAGATTTTTAGGAGTCCTAGTTTCCATTCCATACTTTTTATAGATGGTGCTAGCTAAATTAGTACACTTACCTTCTTCCCCATGACTAACTATGACTCTTTCTGGGTTAGGTTTCATTCCACTTATGTAATGAAGTAACTGTATTCTGTCACTGTGACCTGAGAATCCTTCACAGGTATAGACTTTCAATTTTACTTTTATATCGATTGGATCCCCATTTTGTGTTAAAGTGATGTGATCATACTCTTTTTGGATTTTATCTCCAATGGTTCCATCTGCTTGATAACCAACGAATATTATAGCAGATTCAGGATCATCTCCCCATGCCTTGAAATACTCTAACACTGGTCCCCCATTCATCATACCGGCGGTGGCTAGAACTATAGCAGGTTCCGAACTGCCACATATCTCTTCTCTCATATCCCTGCTGTCCACTTGCTGGAATATATCAGACAAGAATGGATTTTCATCCTGATGGAATATCTTTTTCTTGAGTTTGTTATTTAAAAATTCCGGATAAGCTGTATGGATGGCGGTAGCTTCCCATATCATACCATCTAAGTAAACCGGTGCCTTTGGTATTTCACCTTTATTCATGGCTTCCTCTATTACCAACATAACCTCCTGTGACCTACCTACGGCAAAAACAGGAACAAGTACCTTTCCACTACCATGAGTTAGATGCTGTTCTAAAATATCTTTTAACTGTGCAACTGCATCTCTCCTGCTAGGTTGTAGATCATGATATCCACCATAAGTAGATTCCATAACGACTGTTTCAACTCTCGGAAATTTGTTTACAGCTTGATTAAATAACCAAGTATTGTCAAATTTTATATCTCCTGTGAAAGCAACATTATAATCTCCATCACCTATGTGAAGATGTGCTACAGCTGATCCCAATATATGGCCGGCATTGTGAAGTGTTAATCTTATATCCGGCGCTATGTCTGTGGTTTCTCCGTACTCCAACGGTACAGTATATTTTACGGCCTCTCTTACATGAGATGACTTATAAGGTGGCTCTCTAGCTTCTCCGACGGCCACTTTAATATAATCTAGTTGTAGAAGAGCGGCTAAGTCTCTAGTAGGTGGCGTACAATATATAGGACCCTCGAATCCATATTTATAAAGTGCTGGAATTAAACCACTATGATCAAGATGAGCGTGAGTGAGAATAATGGCATCAATACTATCTAAAGGTAGCAGTTCTGGAGCGTTAAGGTAAGGTGTTCCATCATCATCAGATGATACATCTGCACCACAATCGATTAAAACCTTACTATCTCTTGTGTGAAGTAGATGAGCGGACCTTCCTACTTCCCTGTAACCTCCAAGAGCGGTAATTCTTGCGAAAGTTTCCCCAGACCGAGTATCTCTGTTTATTTTTCTACCGAGTTTATTGAGGAACTTTCTTCTTTCGCCTCGAACTGCTCTCAAATAACTTCTGATATCCTTTACCGTCTTTGAAGGTATAGGTGGGGCACGTACAACATCTGGCGCCCATCCAGTTTCTCTTTTAATTTCATTTAAAATTTTTCCTTTTTTACCTATTGCTATACCAGGAGCCTCAGCTTCGATAGTTACTTCGCCTAAATCTTCTTTGAAAAAAATATCAGTTATCTTGGCTTCCTCTGGAATTATCTCTTTGATTTTACTTTCTGCTTCTTCAGGAGTATCCAATAATGAAGGATCCGGTCTGATCGAAATCCTTCTCTTTATTTTTTCTGCAAGCTTTTTGACTGTTCCTGATTCTTTCGTGAATTCATCTAAATCTTTGGTGTAAATAACGATAGTCGAGCCTTCAAACTCTATATTGGTTACACTCACAGGTCTAGATAATACTTCACTGATCGCTTCTTTTGCATCGTTCAAAATGTCTTCCACACTCATATAGTTCACTCTTTAAATTGCTGTTAAACCTAGGTTATGAAATGTATTTTAGTGAATAGATCATAAGGGAGGTAAATTTTGTTTCTCCTTACGTACACTGGATATACGTTTATCGATATCTTCATCTTCAATCTCTTCAAAACCCTCTTCCTTTGTGATTTTAGCTACACAAATTCCGTCTCCAGAAGCAGAATCTCTGCTGCTTGAAACGAGTAAACATAATACCGCTAAATCCACACCTTCTTCGATACTCATACCTTCTTTGTAATGATCTTCAAGAACACCATAAACAAATGGAGAACCAGATCCTTCAGATACGAAATTATCCGAGATAGCTCCACCTGCCATGTCTAAAGCATAAACGTGTCCACCATTATCATCTACGCCACCTAATAAGAGGCCTACAAAGTAAGGCATCATTCTTCGACCCAATAACATATTTGAAAGTAATGTCGAAGCAGCTTTTACAGTCATGTCCTTGTTTCTTTTTAATCTAAACAACTCTACTTCAGAACTAAGAAACCTTGATATAGCTTGTCCGTCCCCAACAAGGCCAGAAATAGTGAGTGCCATATTACCCCCAATTTGGAATAGTTTCCGTGTATCTTTATGAGCAATCATATGACCTTTGGTAGCTCTTTTTTCGGTGGCAAGAACTACTCCTCCATTACAAACAATTCCTACGGTCGTAGTACCTTTCTTTTTCATATTATCGATTTCATTCATGTTTTCACACTCAACCCAATCATATTAAATTATATCTCAATTAGTCTTTATTAATAAAAGGTTTTCTAAAATCTCTACATTCACTTAAGAAAAACTATTATTTATGTGTTTCCATTACATTGACCTAAATATTTGAAAATCAACTATCAAGATAAAAAATGGTGGTTAAACATTTTAATAATAGGAATACATTTGAGGGGCTGTGTTCAACATAGAAGCTAAACTTTTGTTGACTACTGCTCTGTTAGTCACATACTTGATTGGAATAATCATATTCAAGCCACTGTTAAAGAAACTGAGAAAGGAAGGTTTTACAGGTAGAGATAGGTATAAACTTGGATACCCATCGGTTCCAGAGATGGGAGGGATCGGTATCGCTTTTGCATATCTTACTGGTCTGCTCTTCTTAAGCTCATTCCATGACATCCCGCCTGTTTCATATATAGTTATGTTTGTTTTGATTTTATACTTCTTTTTTGGTTTGGTCGATGATATAGTTGGAGTAGGCGGAGCTTTTAAATTCACTCATAGTGAAATAGTTAAGATATTGATTCCGCTCTTTTTTGCTTTCCCTTTGATAAGATACGTGGATACCTCGATGTATATCCCTTACCTAGGTGTTATGGAATTTGGTATAGTATATATGATAATACTCATGCCGATTTTCATAATGGTATGTGCAAACCTCATTAACATGTTTTCTTATTATAATGGACAATCCGCTGGAACTACTTTGATTGTCCTTTCATTTCTTACTTTCAAATTAATTGAAACAGGTAAAACAGATATCCTATTCTTTTTATTTCCATTCATGGGAGCTGCATTATCCTTCCTTTCATACAATATCCACCCAGCAGGAGTTTTTCCCGGGGATTGTGGTGATATGATGATGGGTGCTATGATAGGTATAGTTGCAGTTTTAGGTAATTTAGAATTTTATACATTCATTTGTCTCTTACCTTTGACTATCAACTTCCTGATGGTAGCATATTGGTTCCTTTCTGAAAGAGGTAAACGCCATGAAAAATTTGGAAAAGTAGATGAGCAGGGGAACATAGATCCTCCGAATGCAAAAACACTTGTTTGGTTGTTTCCATACATATGGTCTTTAGATGAAAGAAAAACAACACTCTTGATGTATCTGTTAGTTTTTATTTCCTCTCTTTCTGCATGGGTATTATTTTAATACCCTTTGCGTATCTATGCAAACAATACTTATATATCATGAATGTGTGAATGAGGTACGGAAATACGAATTTATGAAAACCGATAAATGAGGACTTAACATGATGATCGTTTCTCTCTCGATAATGGTCGCCTTTTTTGTATCTCTGTTTATTACTAAATGGCAGATAGAGAGCTTCGGTCATGCAGGAATAGATGGAACGGATATGCATAAAAAACATAAGCCTCGAATCCCAGAAATGGGGGGTTTATCGGCTATAATGGGCTTCGTTATCGGTTTATCTTTATTTTTAAGTGATAAAAGAGGACTAAATGAACCTATATTCCTTACCGCTTTAATCGGTATAATCGGAGCTGGCCTCATCGGTATGGTCGATGATATGGTTCGAGTTCGTCAAAGGGTCAAAGCCTTTTTACCTTACCTTTTTACGATTCCCTTTGGAATCAATATGATGGGACATCCTTTGGAAGTTTTCGGTTTTACTATAGATAATCCATACCTGATACTTCTGATAGTACCCTTCGGTGTAACATGTGCGGCAAACGCATCTAACATGCTCGAGGGATTCAACGGACTAGGAGCAGGATTATCCATAATAATATCGACTTCACTGGTAATTCTAATATATTTACAAGGTGGTCCAGATCGAGGATTCTATATTTTATTCCCTCTCCTTGGTGCGGTGATGGGATTCGGTGTTTTTAATCTCTATCCCTCCTTGATCTTTCCAGGCGACACATTTACTCTGTTTAGTGGAGCTACTATAGGAATAGCTGCTATCATCAGCGGTCTGATCACACCTGGAATTATAATGTTCATACCCATGATACTGGAATTCTTTTTGAAGTTCAAGGGTGGTTTTAAAGCTGAGAATTTTGCTCGACCCGATGAAATAGGATATCTAAAAAGTAGAAACGATAAAATAGAAAGTTTAACCCATATATTGGTTAAGTATTTCAGATTGAAAGAATGGCAGCTAGTATCTATAATATGGAGTATTGAAATAGTCCTTTGTTCGTTTGTAATAATCTTCTATATCTTTATTTTCTAAATTTTTAACAACTTCAACCAAGAAATATAATAATAATAATCCCATGTAGTAAAATATGTACCGTTTAGAATGTAAATGCATGCTTAAGAAGGGAGATATATTCATACTTGGTGAAGGTAGAAAAAGACTATTAGAGTTAGTTTCTGAAACAGGCTCCATTAAGGAAGCTGCCAAAAAGATGGAGATGTCTTATAGACATGCATGGGGTATAATAAAAAAGATTGAAGTTGGGGCAGGGAAGGAAATTGTAGTTTCAAAACGAGGGGGACAGAAAGGCGGAGGTACTAAACTATCAAAATTTGGTGAAGAATTGTTGGAAATCTATAAAAAAATGAAAAAGGAGCATAAAAGCGATGTATATTTGAATCCCGCTTTAACTGTGGATGGAATCATAGAAAAAGATGATAAAATTCTTCTTATAAAAAGAAAAAATGATCCATTCAAAGACAAGTATGCACTTCCAGGAGGTTTTGTTGAATACAACGAAAAAGTAGAAAGTGCGGTGACTAGGGAGATCGCTGAGGAAACTGGCTTTGAAACAGAAATCAAAGAATTGGTCGGTATATATTCTGAAGCTGATAGAGATCCTAGAGGACATACCGTTTCTGTGGTTTATTCACTTGAAGTGATAGGTGGTTCACTGTTTAGTGGTAGCGATGCTAAAAATGCGGAATACTTCCCTATAGATGAACTGCCAAAACTTGCTTTCGACCATGAAAAGATAGTCGAAGATTACCTAATTCTTTCTCGTGACTAAACGATATCTTGTCT
>JBNJDY010000001.1:0-69410 GCA_051745305.1 Thermoplasmatota archaeon | reverse complement strand
GGTTCTCCTTTCACATTGGGGATTTCACATGCTGCGGCATTTGGGGCTGCATTTTCTATTATCGTTTTGGGTGCAGGTACAACTCAAAGCAAAACAGCAGATGCAGTCGTACTTAGCAACCCATATTTAGTTACAATATCTGCATTTGTATGGTCTCTAGTTGCAACTTTTATAATCCTGCTTTTATCAAGGTACAAAAATGCTTCACCGGCAACAATGATACTCACCGGTGTAGCTCTTGGATCCTTGTTCACCGCAGGGTATACCGCTCTCCAGTATTTTGCTGATGATGTAGAACTTGCCTCTATAGTTTTCTGGACATTTGGAGACGTAGCTAGAGCTAAATGGATCGATTTGGGTTTGATATTGATGGCCGTTATACCTGCAACGGTTTATTTCTTACGAAAGAGCTGGGACTACGAAGTGTTAGATTCCGGTGACGAGTCAGCAAAGGCTTTAGGTATCGACGTCGAAAAACTGAGGTTTTTTGGTATGCTTATCTCTTGTTTTGTTACCGCTCTGATAATTTCTTTTGTTGGAATAATAGGTTTCGTGGGATTGGTCGTACCTCACATGGTAAGAAGAGTAATAGGAGGTAACGAAAGATATCTGATACCGTCTTCGTGTATCGTTGGTGCTTTATTGTTATTGGCTTCAGATACCGTTGCTAGAACAATAATATCTCCCATCGTATTACCTGTTGGGATATTAACATCTTTTTTGGGTGCACCTCTATTCATATATTTGGTGATAAAAGGGAGGGAATACTGGTGAAGTTAGAGATCGCTGGACTTCAATTTTCTTATAACAGCATTCCAGTATTAAATGATGTGGACTTCGAGCTCAAAGAAGGTGAGATGCTTACCATAATTGGTCCTAATGCTTCTGGGAAGACAACACTTCTCAAGTGTATTAATAATATACTTAACCCACAAAAGGGTAGTATATTGATCGATGAAGAGTTGTTGAATACCTTGAGTATGAGGGAAATAGCTAGAAGAATAGGACATGTACCTCAATCGGGGACCGAGAGTTTCCCAACAACAGTCTTCGATACTGTGCTTATGGGTCGAAAACCACATGGTGCTTGGAAACCCAACAGGAAGGATCTTGAGAAGGTATCAAAAACCATTGAAAAGTTAGGGCTTGAAGGTATCGCCATGAGAAACATAAAGGAGATAAGTGGTGGTCAGAAACAGAAGGCGTTAATAGCTAGGGCTTTAGCTCAAAATCCAGAGATACTACTTTTGGATGAACCTACCAGCAGTCTTGACCTAAAACATCAGCTGGACGTTCTAGATGTCGTAAAGAAACAAACTAGAAATGGAATTACAGTAGTCATGACCATGCACGATCTGAACCTAGCAGCGAGGTACAGTAGTAAGATATTGATGCTTAGTGATGGAAAAATATATGATGCTGGGGATGTGGATATATTAAATTCCAAAAATATAGAATCAGTATTCGGCGTGAAAGTAGATATCGTTCAAAGATCGGGTCGTCCTATAATTATCCCCGAGGAAGCTGTTGTTTGAATGATGGGATTTTTCAATGTAAAGCCGATCCTCCATTCACTCCTAAAATATCTCCGTTGACATAGGAACCCATATCGGAAGCTAGGAACACCGCTGCGTTCGCGATATCTTTTGGTTCTCCGATCCTTTTCACGGGTATTTTTTCTGCTCTTTGCTTTATTTTTTCTTCCGAATAACTACCTATGATGTCTGTGTCTATTGTTCCAGGCGCTATTCCATTTACAGTGATACCTTTTGGACCCAATTCCAAAGCCAAAGCTCGTGTTAATCCTACTAGTGCTGCTTTGCTTGTCACGTAGGCTGTGCCATGAGTTGATCCCCTAAAGGCCAACTGCGATGATAGGTTGATGATCCTACCTGCCCCTGAATATTTTAGGTGCGGGAGGCAGAGTTTGCTCAGAATGAAAGGACCTCTGACGTTTACATCCATGGTCCTATCGTAATACTCTATATCCGACTCTTCTAGATCTTTACGATAGTAGATACCAGCGTTGTTGACTAGTATATCGATCGAGTCAAACTTGTCTAGAAATTTTTCAACCATATTTTTGCAGTCTTTTTCATCACTGACATCTCCTTTCAGTAGGATTCCATCGGACTTACTGGTCACGTATTCAAGTACTTCATGTGCTTCCTCTTCACTTTTGTAATAGTTGATTCCAACTATAGCACCTTCCTCTGCAAATTTCTCAGCTATACCACGGCCGATGCCTCTCGAAGCTCCAGTTATGATAGCCCTTTTCCCTTCCAACTTTCCTTTCATATTTACTAAATCACGTATATGATATTAGTCTTTTTTCAAGGAAATTATTATATATGAAAAATAGGTGTAAGGGACTGTTGGAATTGGATCTTTACCTGTTTGATACCTTTTTTGAACAATACGCTCCCGTAGTGTAGTCCGGCCAATCATTTTGGCCTCTCGAGCCAAACACTCGGGTTCAAATCCCGACGGGAGCACTTTTTCTTTTTAACCGGAGGGATTTGTTTCACGAGTTAAAAATTTATTTTTAATGAGCGTAAGCAATTGTGAGTTTTACGAAGAATTGCTCACAGAATCCCGACGGGAGCACTTTTTCTTTTTAACCGGAGGGATTTGTTTCACGAGTTAAAAATTTATTTTTAATGAGCGTAAGCAATTGTGAGTTTTACGAAGAATTGCTCACAGAATCCCGACGGGAGCACTTTTTCTTTGTATAAAACCGTTTAAACCCTTACATTTCATCATCATCGATCATTTTTAACAATTGAGCTGTTGAAATAATATCTTCCTTATTGTGTTCCAATATCGGAATCAATGGACCCGGATTACCTTTTTTAAGATAAATTTTGTAAAATTGTGGAACCATGGCACTTGATACGTCGTTTTCTCTTTCTTTGTTCAAAACATGTTTTTCTAAAGTTCCCAGTCTGTGATTTGGGATACCTTTTTTCCATGCTCCTCTAGAAAAATGTAAAACATCGAAGTGGGGCTTATCAAGATCTCCGTCTAAACCATACTTTCTCATCCTTTCAGAGAGAAATCTACTATCGAAACTTCTACCATTGAAGCTTACGAAACACTCAAATCCTTCAGAAATATCTAAGAATTCCTGGATGATAACTTTTTCTTCCTTTAAATTTCTAGCAAACAACTGCTTAACTTTTAGATTCCCATCAGAGTAACTACCTATACCTATAAGGAATACCGGGCAATATCTCAAACCCATGGTTTCGATATCGAAAAACAGTAGGTCTTCTTTATCAGTAAATTTAACAAGCTTTTGATTAAGTGGATGATTCAATGGATAACACTTTTCAACTCTTTTTTGCAGTCTTTTAAGGTCTCTACATTTTACCTCATCGATTATCTCTTCCACGTGATTACAAAAGCGTTCATTATCTTTTAATCCATAATGATCTCGGATACCATTTTTCTTTAATTTTTCCTCGGTTTTTTCACCTATTCCAGGGACTAACTTCAGGTCGGAAAGCAGGTCATCTTCAACGAATTTACTGTTTTTTATATCGAAGTTCACATTAACTTCATCTATTAATTCATAAAATTCTCCTTCTGTGTTCTCTTTTATATCACCGTCTATAAGTTCTTCTAGACGATCACCTTTGTGTTTGGATATGAGTTTCCACTTCAACCGCTCTGAACGATATATGTTTGTATCGGGTTCCATCTTTAATCAAATATTCTGTATACTCACAAAAATAGTTATCGGAAGATAACTTAGGTTTGATGTGGCTCGTTGAGCTATTTTGGTTGGAAGATTTATCATACCTGATGAGATGAAACAGGATCTTAGAGTTATTTTGGCTCTTCAAACTTACCCGTATAAGGGCGGATGTGCGGACTTACTATCCATATCTTTTTTCAATTCCTCTGTTTGCTGTACCAAATCTTCGAATTCTTTCTCTAGCTTATCAGCACTGTCGAGCAGTGTCTGGATATCAATATCTAGACTTTTATATTCTGCTAATACTTCTAACAATGCTGCAGAAGCTCTTGGGTCTGGTATTTTATGAGCCCCCTCTGCGAACAATCCGAGTGCTTTAATGTCATGTTCTACAGCTTCAAGTAGAAGGGAACTTGAGATGCCAGCAATCGCACCTCTTTCGATCATCTCTATACCCATCTCTTCTAGTTCTTCAGTATGTTCTCGACTACTCAAAGCACCCCATATTTTCACCTCGTCAGTATCTTCTTTTTGAGGTATCCCGTCTAGAGTTATTATCTCCTGGACTCCTTTTTCAATGCTCCAATCAATGATTTCACCCGCTAATTTAGTTATCAGGTGATTTGGTATAACCATATCTGATTTAACTAGCATCAAGTCCTCATGAATAAAAAATCTTAAAGGCCTTCTTGGTACCCCTTCGAATATAACCGAAGTCGGAGGGAACTCATCACAAGTAAGAGATGCTACCTGAACCATATCTAAACTGTTTATCAATTGTTCACTAGCAATCCCCCCTATCAATCCCATGGCAGGAAAACCAGCGATAAGGCATTCTACATCTGATATTTCTTCATTTTCTATAACCTCATAACAAGGAACCATCTTTATACACCCGTTAATATATTGTATTAAGTTGTATTTTTAACTTTTCATCAGTTTAAAATTCCTAAAACAACCAAAAGAATTATAGATACCTTATTATCTAAAATCCAATAAATCTATGAGTGATGTGATCTGTGATGGACGAAAAATCTAAAATCGAAAGGATAAATGATGTCTTTCAAAAATATACAGAAATTTGGAAGCAGCTTTCATTTTTATTCGTTGTAGGAATAGTCACACTTATAGTAGGGATTATTTTAGGTTCAAATTACATATCATTTTTAGGTATCGCTCTACTTATCGGTAGTTTTACAGGGATCTTTTTTGGTGTTTACTTCGGTTTTAGCTTAGGTTGGATAGTACCAATAATTATCAACTTATTTATAGGGGTTTATTTAGCCTTTGTATTATTCGGTACACATGAGGCTGTATTTGCGTCGTATGTATCTCCGATCATCGGAGGATTAACAGGATGGTATTCATCTAGAAGAAGGATCTTTTTAGATGGTGGTGCAGAATCGGATTTTTTTAAGAATAAAAGATCTTTGTTCTCAGATAACAAATAGTTTTTTATCTTATCAATTATTATGAGGAACGTATAAGATGGGAAAAACCTTGAGATTCGGAGCAGAAATAAATAGAGATAGACCAGAAACAAAAGTATTTGGCATAGGTGGTGCAGGAAGGAATATATTATCCTCTCTGATGGATGATCAATCGGTAACGAATATGTCGTTTTGTGAAGTTGGTGAAAAAAGGCGATTCAGTAACTGTTCCTTTATTAATATCGATAAACATGAGATTAGAAACTCTTACGATTCGATGGCAAATTTTAGAAACTCTTATTCTAACCTCTCTGAAGATAAAATAGATCGTTCTACAGAATCTGGTGATCTCTTTTACATATTATCTGGTCTAGGAGGGCAAACGGGAAGTTGGACCACTCCTATATTTTCAAAAAAAGCTTCAAAACAAGGTTTCACAATGGTATTTGTGGCAATGCCATTTAGAAATGAAGGTGGTTCTAGATACCGTCTAGCTAAAGAATCAAAGGAAAAAATAAGTAATAACTGTGACGTCTTAGGTGTTTTTGAGAACAGTAGATTACTAAAAATGAGCCCTCATCTCCCTATGACAAAAGCTTTCGATGTTATGAATTCTATTATTATGCTCCCTATTACTGATTTCAACGCGGTTATGACTAGAGGAGATATTTCTTCACTTCGGGACTTCTGTAAAGGTGTGGACGAATTTAGAATAGGTGCTGGTTACGGGAAAGGTAGGAAAAGAGGTAAAAGGGCATCCAAAGAAGCTTACAGATCGCCGTGGCTAGATAATCCAGAAAAATACGAGACTATTTTAACCGTGGTTACAAGCGGTCAGGGTTCTGCTGAATTAGAAGCAGAAGATGCTTTAGAAGTGATCCGACGAAGATCACCAAATGCAAATATAATGTGGGGATTGAAAAAAGATCCTGACTTGGGTGAAAGAACACGTGTTACATTATTAGCAGGAATATAGAAAAATAGAAAAAAAGGTTTTTTTGAGCGTTTTTATTCTTTTTTCTTGAAGTAATAGTACACTACTGGAATAGCTCCTGCCATCAACATCAGTGGAATACCTATGAATGGTATGGATTCCTCAGCGGATATCTCGAACCATTGTGTACTGAAATGCTCGATATGGAAGACGTAAACAGCTCCTCCACCGGCACTTGAGTTGGAATTCTCTAAACCGTCGTAGTTCACAGCATCGCTTGTTTCTATTTCTAAATCACTTTCAGCATCAGCTAGATATTCGTCAGCGAATTCTTTGTTTATCAGTATAGTAACGTGATTTGTAGAGTTGCTATCTTGGGCTTCTATCCTCAGTGTGTCGTTTTCAAAACTTGCAGTAACCGCATCGACACCTCTCTGATCTCCAGCATTAATGACTAAAGCGGCCCATGGTTTATAATCCTCTACCCAAAGGAATGAAGCTGCACCATTAGAGGCAGCGTTTTGAGCTGTGTTCCTGAAAGTTTCTCCCCCCTCAACGGGTGGATCGATGTCAACGATTGAACTCGTTATCTCGAACCATTGCGTACTGAAATGCTCGATATGGAAGACGTAAACAGCTCCTTCGCCGGCACTTGAGTTGGAATTCTCTAAACCGTCGTAGTTCACAGCATCGCTTGTTTCTATTTCTAAATCACTTTCAGCATCAGCTAGATATTCGTCAGCGAATTCTTTGTTTATCAGTATAGTAACGTGATTTGTAGAGTTGCTATCTTGGGCTTCTATCCTCAGTGTGTCGTTTTCAAAACTTGCAGTAACCTCATCAACACCTCTTGGATCTCCGGCGTTTATAACTAAAGCCGCCCAAGGTTCATAGTCTTCAACTTTCAAAAATGTTGCTGCACCGTGTGAAGCGGCGTTTTCAGTTCTGTTCCTAAACATTTCCCCACCATCTACTGGCGGGTCAAATCCATCTATCGGTCCGCTTTCTTCGGCAATCGATGTAGTCGCTAGTGATACTGGGATTAAAGCTATCAGTATTACGCTCAATATCACTCCTAATTTTTTGTTCATCGCTTTCATGTTTATCACTACTAATTAATCCGTGCCTATTTTAAAAAAGGATTTTGGTACAAAACTAGAACAATAGATTAGAAAAAAAGATCGTAAAGAAGTTAAAAAAGTTAAAAAAAGGTTTAACCGAAGACCGTTCCCATACCTTGGGCAGCAGCTTCATCTTCTTTTTCGATAGCTTTTTTTACTTCTTCAGCGTTTTCAGCTTTTTCTATACCTTCTTCACTGAATAATTCAACTGCTCTTTCAATTGCTTCTTCGCTACCTTCAACCAGGAAATAATTGACGTCTTCTTTCATACCCAAACTTTTACCATCTCTTATACTGGTAGTCTGGCGGCTAACTAACTCATCGGATAATACATCCTGGATCAACTCGAATTTATCGGAGTCAACTTCAAATACTGCATACATGTTATCACATCTCCCAATCTCTTATGTAATAAAAATATTACTATTTATACAGCTATTGTTTCAATTCTTCCGATTTCAAAAATATCAATAAAGAAATCTGTTCTTTACTGAGGGGGCTTACTTCATGAAGCTTTTTTCGATCTTCTACTTTTAATAGTTTAAGTAAGAGTGGAGACCCTTTTGTCATCAACATCAATCTATCTAAAGCTTCTTTTTTTAAGTGGGTTCCTAAGAGTTCTTGGGCATCATATTTATCTAATGGTGAGATGTCTATTTCTCTTACATCGTCGTTGTTCACATCTTGGATCTTGTAAAATCTTTCATAGACGGGAATTCCTTTTCTTGAAGTTACAAGGAGTTTGCTTTTGACATCTCTACCACTTATTTTTATATATTCATCAAGAAAATCCACTAGATCGTCATCAACTTCGTAATAATCATCGAGTACAACTAGAACATTTTTCCGACACAGTTTTTTAATTATGTTTTTATTTTCTTCTGCACCCAACTCTTTTAAAAAAAATACAATTTGTTTTTTGATCCGTTCTAAGGGTTTTTTAGCGACTTTAATCCATAATACATGTCTATTCTTCCCTTCGATAAAAGAACGAGCTAGAGTCGAGCAACCATATCCCCTTCTCCCGAGTATAACGGCTACGGGAATATCGCTTTCAAACCATCTTTCTAATTCCTCCAATTCTCTTTTCCTATTGATCATTTCTTCGAAGTCAGGCGCATCTTCAAGGAATGTGATCGTCTCTTCAGTATCATAAATATTTAGAGGCAATTCTTCATTTTCTAAAATACGTATCATTTCTAACAACGTGGGATTTTTTTCATATCTATCTAACACATTGGAGATCTTCATGGATTTTTTTCCTTCTTTATAAACGATAGGAACTTTTTTCTCCATAAAATCTTCATAGAGCTTTTCTGACTTTTTAAACCCTTTAGATGTTAATCTGTAAGTTTTTAATTTACGTTCATGGCCCTCAACACTGCATAAATCTTCGTTAAGAAAACCTTTCTCCCTCAGTTCTTTAAGTAATCTCGATGCATGAGTTCTTGACATACCTATATTTTCAGAAATACCTTTTTGGGTGACATCTTCTGGTAGGTCGGTTTCTTCATCCAAACCGATGTGATCTCTTAGAAATAGGAGAACTTTATCTTTGTAGTTCAATGACAATTCCGACTTCATTCTGATTTTAGAAAAGAAGTTTATCTTACTTTAATTTTTACATAGTTGACAACATTATTTCTTGGGTGTAAAATTGATGCCACAGTACCTCTTAAGATAAGTTACTTTATCTTCTAGATAATCTTCTAAATATTCATCTCTCTTTTCCATGTACTCCTCTTTCAACAGATCGAAGAAGACCCAATCCATACGATTACCAAATAGATAACCGCTTTTCCTTGCCACACCTGTCTTTTTGAAGCCTAACCTTTCTAATACCTTGTGGGCTCTTTTATTAATTGAACTGCTCCATGCACTAATCCTATCGTAATTTTTATGAACAAATAACATTTCACACAAACCCAAAGTGATATTCGTCCCTAATCCTTTGTTCCAAAAGTCTTTTTCACCTATGTAGGTTCCGATATCTGCGTTTCTAACTTTATTAGAACGCTTTTTCACAGTAGCGATCCCAACTGCTTTATCATCCCCGATCAGTTCGACAATCATCACCATTTTATCATCGTCTTTAAGGTTCTCTTCATACTCTTTTTCCACATCATCCCTGTTCTTAAGAACTATCGGTTCACCTCTAGAAAAAAGAGTTACCTGGTGTTCACTTTCCCAATTGACTAATAGAGGTATATCCTCCCTATCCATAGCACGAAATCTAATTTGTCCGATTTCGAACATTTAACCCACCTTGATTATTTTAATATTCTCTCCAGGTGTGACGGCATTCAGTGCATCTATATATTCTGGTTTCAGGTTCATCTGCGGCTCTAGTTTGCTCTAATCTCCAATAAGCTTTATTATTATCACATTCTGGGCATCTAACTTTGGTTGTTGGTAAAGTATCCACTTCTTCTTCGATAATTATTGTTTCTTTAGTCTGTTTTTTAGATGTGATAGAGGTGTGGTCATCATCTTTGACCTTTCTTGTGAACTCACATTTTTTACAGAACCATTCTCCTTCATTGGGCTTCATTAACGAATTACACTTTGGACAGAACATCTTATTCAGGGAATACTACTAGTGGTAGAATATAAAGTTTACGTGGTAATTTAACCAAGTAATTCTTTTGCTTTATCCCTGTCTATGTCTAGTGCTTCTAACATATAGTTGAGAGATTTTCTTAATATGATATCCTCACCTTGGCCGGTCTGTTGGATGAGTTTCTCCATCATAATAGGAGCTTTAAATCTGTATCCAACTGCTAATTCTGAGAGATAATGAGGTTTGTTCTCAGGATCAAGCTCAGCGGCTTCCCGATAATGCTCTTCAGCCTTTTCGAATTTACCAACATCTATGCAGAAAGAGGCTACAGCTTGGTGATAAAACGGATTCTCTTCCAATTCGATAGCTTTTTCATAGTCTGCTATGATTTCCTCTGATTCGATTTCAGGTATCCCTAATGCAGCCTCAGCTTTACCAAAATGAGCCCTCGCATTTTTATCTTTATCAAGAGCCTTTTTGAATTTTTTATGGGCTCCTTTGTAATCAAATTCATTTAGTAATCTTTCTCCCTGGTCGATCAATTGCTGTACTTCTGCCATGCTATCTGTTCTAGTCAAATAATAGGGCACCAAATAAATCTTTCTAAAAAAGATTTATAACCATGTAACTATCACGGTGATGATTCATCTCTCTTCTGCAGGATTTCCATAGACTAGAGAGTCACCCGGGACATCTTTTGTCACAACAGAACCCGCTCCTACCATCGAATCTTTACCAACTTTTACACCAGAAATGATCGTAGAATTAGCACCGATTTTGGCTCCCTTTTCTATTACGACTGGCTGAATGTTAGAATCCATCTTTTTATCATTGGTTATACATACATTAGGTCCCATGAAGACATCATTTTTGATTTTAGTGCCTGTCGATAAATATACCCCGCTCTGCAGAGATACGTTATCCCCGATGTCACAATCATTTTCGATTATAGAGCCTGAACCTATCAAACAGTGATCTCCTATTATACATCCCTCTCGGATCAGTACATGGTGTCCAGTTATAACACCTTTACCGATTTTTACATCAGAATAGATCACGGTGAAGTCTCGGATGATGGATCCGGATCCGATCACGGTCTTTGCTAAATCTGTAAAATCTTTGCCCTTTAAACAAGATATATTTTCTTTAACCGGATAACCCATAATTACATTTTCACCTATTATAATGTCATCTGGTAATTCCAAAGGTCCGAGTTTATTGACCATGTTCATCACAACTCAATTTTCTTTCTCTGCCTTAAAGATTTTAAAGCAGCCTCCGCCACCTTCATACTCTTCAGTCCGTCTTCACCATTTACCATGGGTTCTCGCCTTTCTTTAATAGAATCTATAAAGTCTTGTAGTTCTCTTATTAACGGTTCCTGTCTTTTAACTGAATATTTACGTATATTATGTTCCAAAGGTATATCGAATAAGTTGCTCACATCGTATTCCAATAATTGCGAAGAACTTATCACCATGGTCTGGTCGATATAATCAATTTCTATGTACTCCTTAGAGCACGTTATCCACAAGTTTCTGACTTTATGAGGTGTCAGCCAATTGACTTCCAGTAACCCGTCGATACCGTTTTCGAATTGGATCAAAATATTAGCGTGATCTTCGTGACCTGAACCGTTATTAGATGGTCCTCCAGAAGTGTAAACGGACGTGATCTCGTCTTCGGATAAGTATCTCATCACGTCAAGGTCGTGAATAGCTAAATCCATAATCACGCCCATATCCGAAACTCTAGCAGGGAACGAACTCACTCTTTTTGAACTCATAGTTATGGCATCTCCGACATCACCATCGTTGAGTAAAGTTTTAGCTGTAGAGATCACTGGATTGTGTCTTTCTATCATCCCGACTGCCAGTATAAGATCTTCTTTCGAGGCTTTTTCTACAAGTTCTCTTGCTTTCGAACTGTTCAAAGCTATCGGTTTTTCCACTAGAACATCTAATCCATGTTCCATGACTTCCGTGGCGATTTCATTATGTGTTCTGGCAGGGGTCGCTACGGTTACACCGTCTAAATCAGATTTTAAAAAATTATCGATGTCTGTAAAATAAGGTACATTGAATCTTTTCCCTAATTCTTCTGCAAGTTTTTCGTTAGAATCTAGTACTGCTCCAAGTGAATCCATTCCTGATAAAACTCTAGCGTGATTCTGTCCCATCGAGCCTACGCCTATAACTCCCATATTCATGTGATACGGTACGGTATATCTAGAGAATTATTAAAAACTTGTTCAATCTAAAACACTTTTTAGATAATTTTCTATGCGCTGTATAGCTTTCTCCCTTTTAGCAGGATAACTTTCCACTCTAGCCCGGCACTTGATAGTGTTGCTCCCATCAGAGAGTACGAAATTCTTTTCATAGGCTTGCTGTTTATCCAATCTGAAAAAGAAATTGCATCTTTCGTCCATCCTTCTCTCTAACGAATTTAACAAAGTTTGGATCACCGTTTCTGGTAATTTCCTAAAAACCATGTCCATCTCCCTATTCCTAGATATATTCCCCTCGATTATTTCGATTGGGTTGCCGTAATAACCTTCAGCATCTTCCTTTTCTAGCTCTATACTTTCCCCGGCTATGTTAACGATAGATTGGATGACTTTATCAGGATCTTCAGTGGCCTGACAGTACGCTTTGAACTCTATGTAATGAAAGGTCACCAGATCTCCTCCTTGACCGTGTCTCCACCTAAGTTCTCGACCAGGTAAATGATCTTACATATACTCTCCACAACCGTTATCCAGTTGTAAGCTTCTTCTAGGTTCTCACCGTGTGCAAAGGTCCCGTGACCTTTAACGATTGCGGCGTTATAGTTCTGTAATATATCTGGGAGCTTTTCTGCCACCTCTTTCGATCCTATAGATTCTTTTACGTCCAGTATCGGAACCCTCTTTAGATGATATCGTCCTTCATCGTCTATAGGTATTATGTCATCTCGTGTGATGGAAAGTGCGATGGCGTAGGGTGTATGAGCGTGAACTATGGCTAGTGCTGATGTTTTTTTGTAAATAGCTCGATGAACTCCTATCTCCGTAGAAGCGATGATGACCCCAGAATCGTCCTCCTCTAAACCGGTTTCCACGATATCTTCTTTTTGAAGATCCCCCATCATAGCCCCTCTTCTTTTGATAACGATACGATCACCTCTTTTAACACTCATGTTCCCACTGTGAGACGATAGATTAAGCCCCCTGTTTTCCAGGAATTCTCCATACTTTTTCATCTCTTCTAGGATTTTTCGGTCCATGTGATTACCTTTGGTAAAAACAGCCTCTCAGGTATAAACTTTTTTAGAATGATAATGTAAAAAAGAAAAGGGTTTTAGATCGGTTCGAACGTTCCTGTCAACTTGGTCTTATCGATGATATGCCCCATCATGGCTTTCTCCAAGTCTTTCTTAGTCGAGTTAGATGGGATGTCCAACTTGGTATCCAGTGCATACAATTTAAAATTATAGGCATGTTTCGCATCTGGTGGATTCGGTCCTCCATATCCCTTTTCTCCATAATCGCTTTTACCCTCTGTCGCTCCTTTAGGGACCTGATCCTCTTCTATGAGGGTAGTATCCGGGTCTATGTTCCAGATCACCCAGTGATCCCACACCTTACCAGCGGGTTTCATAGCATCTGGATCATCCATGACCAAGGCCAGGGATTCTGCATTCTCCGGAACATTTTTTATCTTCAAGGGTGGGTTCACGTTTTCTCTCTTGTACCCATATTTCTCCGGTATCGCTTCTCCATCCGGAAATTTGGGACTTGTCAATTTCAAATCTGCCATGTATATCACATCTCCTATCGTATCTTAACAACGTAAACTAATATTAATAAAGTTTCGTATTCTATGTGTTTCCATTAAGCTTAAAGGTAAAGGCTTTATGACAGTGCAAGGATGTAATGATGATGTCGAGAACTAAGAAAAAAAACAAAGAACTGGTGATACATACTGATGGAGCCTGCAGTGGAAAGAACCCGGGAGGAGTGGCTGCTTACGGTTATCTTATAGAAAAGGGAGGTAGAACGGTCAGAGAGGACTATGGAGTACTGAAAACAGGAGAAGGAGCTACCAACAATTTCGCCGAGTATATGGCACCTATAAAAGCGTTCAAATGGTTAAGATTATCTGAAGAGCGTTTTGAAGATATCGATAAGATCACCTTGATGTCCGATTCTCAATTAATGGTAAACCAGATTAACGGTGACTGGTCAGTTAAATCCAGCAATATAATTGATCTTTACGAACAGCTAAAAACTCTAATCGATGAATTTGAGAACAAATCTATATCTGTGGAGTTCAAACATATAATGAGAGAAAAGAATGGACGTGCTGACGGTCTGGCACAAACCGCAATAAAAGATCATAGGACTCTACATAAAATCAAGAAAAAGGATGAAAGAAAAGTCTGTCCAGAATGTGGGAGCGAGATGGTCCTACGGGAAGGAAAATATGGTAAATTTTACGGATGCACGAATTATCCCGAGTGCAAACATACCGAAGACCATAAAGAATGATCGTCCTGACCACAATGCTTTTAATAATTTGTTTGATATTGATTTCTAAAAACTTACGGTGAAAGCATGGATGATCCGGATTATGAAGAAGATTTGAAAAAAGAGAAGAAGCGCAGGAAACGCAAGATGTACGGGAAAATAGCCGGACTGATAGTTATGGGTCTATTTATCCTGGTCGTTTCAATTTACGAAGATCGGTTTTATTACTTGTTGTTCTACTACATAGCTGGTTTCGGGTACATCTTTTTTCTAGGTTATCGACTGATGAAAGAAATCGGAGAGTTACGTTCCCTAATGGATGATATGTTGATCGAAGGAGATCATATACTCAAATATAATGCAAAATTATCCTCAGAGATAACTAGAATACACATAGATGATGTAGAAAAGGTGTACTACAATATCGAGGAGCTCCCTAGAACTTTATATATCGTTCATAGAGATAACGGCGATTTAAAGGGGGAACATTTTTACAAAACCAGGATGAAAGATAAAGAAAAATTCATGGAGTTAGTAGAAAGTAAGAACTTACTCATCGAGGAACCTATCTCATTTGAAACTCTTAGAGATATGATCGAATCTTAAACGAATTCAAACCATGAAACCTAAATTTAATTCATCGAGTTTCTTTTCATTAGGTTTCCCTTCTTTATCCCAGTCCATGGCTTTGTAATAATCATCAAGCATTTTTTCCATATCGAATACGTTCCCGGAGCTAGCCCCTTTAGGGAGCGGTTTGTTGAACCGTTCAGGTAACCGATCATCGTCCCTAGAAAAACCGTTGGAAATATTGAACATTCTTTCTAAATTGTAGATCCTCTCTCCGATTTTATGCAGTTCTCCGACGGTATAATCTATACCTGTTACAGCTTTCAAAAACCTAGAGTAATATTCCTCCCCTAAGGCGAAGGAACTGAACTTACAGACTATGAGTGAATCCAGGTAAGCGTTCCTTTCCTGAGACCGCTTTACCACTTCCGCCTTCCCACTAGTGTTAAACCTGTCGAACAATTTTGGAACTCCAAATATCTCTTCCCCTATCATGTATCCACGAAGATGACACCCACCTCTGTTAGAAGTGGCAAAAGATAAAGCTTGTCCCGCAGCACCACGTGGATCGTAAGCAGGCAGTTCCATACCTTTAACAGACATGGAGTAATCACAGTTGTATCTCTCGCATAACCGTTTAGATCCCTCTGCTAATTCGTTTCCAACTCCATCACGGTAAGCGATCATCTTTATCAGTTCGGTCACATCACTTCCAAAACCATCTGTTTCATCCCATACACCTTTCTCGAACATCTCCATAGCACTAGCGATGGTACCACCAGTGGTTATAGTATCGAGCCCTAATTCATTACACAGATAATTGGCTTCGGTGGTTTTTTTCAGATCAAATATACCTAGATTTGCACCGAGTGCCCATACGCTTTCGTACTCTGGTCCCTTTCCTTTCATCTTGTCAGTCTTAGTTTTCAATCCGCATCTTATGGGACATGCGTGACATCGGTAATGACCCTCCACTATCTCATCTTTCATCGTTTCGCCGGAGAGATTATCGACCCTATCATCTTTAACCCTCTGAAAGTTTTCAAGGGGAAACATCCCGAGCCATTCTAAAAGGTTTACAAGTATAGGAGTGCCGAATTTTCTCAAACCTCTAGAAGTAACTGGAGACGATTCTATTTTAGAAACGGCTTTTTTTAGATAATTTTTTAACAGTTCTCGGTTATCTACTTCTATCTTCTTATCTCCTTTGACAGATAACCCTTTCAAATTCTTAGAACCCATAACCGTACCTACCCCGCCTCTTCCGAAAACACGGTCATCATCAGTGACAACATTGGCAAAACGAACTAAATTTTCACCTGCTGGGCCGATAACTGCGTTAGCTCCATTTAAAGAATCTAAAGTCTCACTTACGGTCTTACCCCAGAGGTCAGTTTCTTCTATGGTAATTTCATCATTGTCGACCTTCAATACAACCGGAATATCAGATTTTCCTTTCACAATGAGTGCATCGATACCTGTTGAAGAAAAATGTTTACCAAAAAATCCTCCTACGTTAGAATCTAATATAGTACCTGTGAGTGGTGAGATGGTAGAAACGGAAAATCTACCACTAGTGGGAACCATGGTTCCCGTTAAAGGTCCTCTAGTAAACACCAATACGTTTTCATCTAGTGGATATTCAGTAGATTTGATCTCTTCGTATAGTAATCTACCGCCCAATCCTCTTCCACCTATATAGTCAACGAGTATACCCTTGTCGACCTCCTCAAACTGAATTTCGCGATCACTTAGGTCAACCTTGGCTAACTTTCTCCACCAGCCTTTCATGGTTTCAGATAGTTTTAATTACTTTAATCTTTACGGATTAACAAGCAAGTCCATAAGGAGTGGAAAAAGGTTTTTATATTATACCTTCTGTAAAGGGCTTACTCCATTGGTAATATACCGATGATTTGTGAGGACGATACGTCCGAAAGAGGTGTTAATAATGGCAAAAATGTATGTAAATTTCGAAATGTCTGAAGAGTTGATCGATAAAAGTTATGAAGCAGTAGAGATAGCAAGGGATACTGGAGAGGTTAGAAAGGGAACTAACGAGGTAACCAAGGTTGTTGAACGTGGTGACGCTAAATTTGTAGTCATGGCAGAAGATGTTAACCCGCCGGAGATTTTAGCACACATGCCTTTATTGTGTGAAGAAAGAGGTGTTCCTTATGCTTACGTCCCAAGTAAACAAGAACTCGGAGCTGCTTCTGGTATAGATTCTTATTCCGCATCCGTGGCTATAACGGATCCAGGAAAGGCGGAACAGATGATAGAAAACATTAAAAATTCGATTGAAGAATTGAAATAATAAAAATAATATAAAGAGGAGTTTCAAATGGCAGAATATGAAGGTACGCCGGGTGAAGTTGTCGAAATAGTAGGTAGGACCGGGATGACCGGAGAGGCTACCCAGGTTAAAGTCAGAGTCCTTGAAGGAAGAGACGAGGGTAGAATAATCACTCGGAATGTAATGGGACCTGTTCAGAAAGGCGACAAGCTGATGCTTAGAGAGACTGCTAGGGAAGCGAAAAGTATAGGAGTTAGATAGCATGGTTGAAGCTAAGGAATGTACTTTCTGTGGGAATAAAATAGAACCCGGAACAGGAAAATTGTATATCAAAACAGATGGACAAACCTACAATTTTTGTAATCACAAATGTGAACAGAATATGCTGAAACTTGGGAGAAAGGAAAGAGAAACGAAATGGACTAAGAAACACGCCCAAGAAAAAGTTGTAAAAACGTACCGCAAGAAAGAAAAATCCAAAAAGAAGAAGATCAAAAGGAAGTAGGATGTGATCCCAGTGGAAACTACTTTTTTGATGATAAAACCCGATGGTGTTCAAAGAGGGTTAACCGGAAAGATCATATCTCGGTTAGAGGAAAAAGGTCTTAGAATCATGGCCATGAAAATGCTGTGGATCGATAAAGAAACAGCTTCAGAGCACTACGCAGAGCATGAGGGTAAGGATTTTTATGAACCTTTGATTGAATACATAACATCTGGTCCTGTAGTCACTATGGCACTTAAAGGCGACTCCGCTATATCCATAGTTAGAAAAATAGTTGGAGAAACTGATCCAAAAGAAGCTCTACCGGGTACGATACGAGGAGATTTTGGTATAGAGATAGGTAGAAATATAGTCCATGCTGCGGATTCCGAAAAAAGTGCAAAAAGAGAATTAGACATATTTTTCGATGAAAAGGATTATCAGGATTATTCTCGAGTCGAAGAAGAATGGATATACCAGTAGTTTAGTCTTCTAAACTCTCTATGTGTTTTTTTATTTTTTCAAGATACTGAGTCGCACCTAGGTCTTCAAATATTTTTCTCGCCTCTCCAAATTGGTTAATTGATTTCTCCGGTTCGTTTTTATCCATATAAAGTCTACCAAGTTCGTATTTATTTTCCGCTCTAGCAAAGGGTATATCCATGTTTCCAAGAAACTCCCAAGATTTTTCAAGTGAATCTAATGCACCATTCCAGTCATTTTTCATCCTTTTGATTATGGCATTGACCCTATATACAGATGATAATCCAACTTTATCATCTAAGCTTCTCATTATCTTTTCACTAATAGAGGTATAATTATTGGCCTTTTCTAAATCCCCTTTCCTTGCTAGTGCCTCAGCCATATTGAAATATCCCCATCCCACAACTCGATTATCCCCTAATTTTTTAGAAATTTCAACGGTCTTTTTGAAGTGTCCTATGGCTTTATCCCACTCCCCCATCTTCATGAACTGGTCACCCATGTTGTTGAAAGCCCTTGCTAGATTTTTGTATGCATTTTGTTTTTCAAAATATGAGACGCTCTTTTTATAATACTCAATAGCTTTTTCGTTTTCACCTTTTTGTGCGTAGGTGTTCCCCATCTCTATGTATGTTTGGGACAAAATATTTTCGTCATCTAAATCCTGAGCTTCCTCTATAACTTCATTATACAATTTAATAGATTGTTCAAATTTCCCCTCTCGCCACATCAAGTAACCGATACCTCTCTTACAATCAGCACATCCCTCATTATCGTTTAATTCTGTATACAATTCAAGAGCTTTTTCATAGCAATCATAAGATTCTTGAAAATCTTGAAGTTCTCTATATGTATGTCCTAACCATCTCATTGCATAAGCAGTTGTTTTTTTATCTCCTAATTTTTCAGCCAAATTAAGCAAAGATCGGAAAGATTTTTCAGCTCCATCAAGTTCACTTATTTCATAGGATAAATTTCCGATGTGTTTGAGGATCGAGATCTCTTTTTTTTCCTTGTTCTCCAAATCTTTTGATTTTCTTAGTGATTGCAAAGCATTTTTGTAACGTTTTATAGCGGTCTCGATCGCGAATGTATTAACAGCCTTTTCTGCAGATTTTAATGAGTACTCATACGCCTTATCGTATACTTTACCCTCGAAGAAATGTCTACTCAATGAAGAATAATGTCCTTCCATGTCATCATAAAATTCTTCTATTGCCTCTCCAATTTTTTTATTTAAAATGCGTTTTCTGGTTTTACCCATGTTGTCATACATAGTAAGCCTTAGTTGAAGGTGATTGAAACGGTATACCTCTTCATCGGTGTTTTGTTTCTCACTGATTATCCCGTGGTCCTCTAACTCATCACAGACGTCCAATAATTTAAGGACATCCAAATCAATCGCCTTTTCTAGTATTTCAAAATTGAATTCTTTCCCTATAACGGAAGCGTACATGAGGACCTTTTTTTCGAGATCATCCAATCTTTCTATTCTCCGATTGGTAATGTCTTTGATAGAAGTTGGTATAGTGATATTTGTTAATTCCTCTTCTGGATTCCATTTATAGGAATACGGATTAATTATGCCTTCGTCGACCATGGAATTTAAAATTTCTATGACGTAATACGGGTTTCCTTCAGTTTCCTTATATATAGTAAGTAAAAACGACTCCGGCAGACCTGAGGAGTTAAGTTGATTTCTTACCATCTCAGAAACTGGTTGAAATCCCAATCTATCGACTTCGATTATATCCACTATACCCTCCTGTTTTGTTCTATCCAACAGGATCTCTAAAGGCCTTTTCTCTCCATGTGTTTTTAGTTCTTCGGGTCGATATGCCCCTAATATAAAGACTCTGTAATCCGTCAAATTCCTCACCAAAAGGTGAAGAAGTTGTGAAGATGATTCATCGATCCACTGAAGGTCGTCTAAAAACAACAGTAAAGGATGCTCTTTGGATAATTTTTTGATCAAATTCAATATCTTTGTGAACATGACCTCTCTTTCATCAGAGATCGATATATCGATCGATTCGGGCTTTGATGAACCTAATCCAACAAGCGAAATAGATTTTGGAGAAGATGATTGATTGGTAAATTTGGCCCCGAGTCCTAGATATCCACTATCATTGGATTCAGAGCTTTCAGATTCTCCTTCTAGGTATTCATCTAAAGCTTCTATAAAAGGGATATAAGGATCAGTACTTTCATGGTAAAGACATCTTCCCCATAAAAATTCAAAATCGTTTTTTATACATTCCTGACTGAATCTCTCAGCCATCCTTGTTTTACCTATTCCAGCTTCTCCCTTTAAAATAACAAATTTACCATTTTCATTCAATACTTGCTTCATATGTTCTTTTAGTTCGTCCATCTCTCCCCATCTATTGACAAATTTACAATTAGTGTTGGTACCCATCAGTGAATCTGATACACCCATGAGGATACATTATTATGTATTATTATTAAAAACTTTCGATGATTTTCTAAAATTTATCAATCCTTAATTATGTATCGACTTATCAGACATTTACCGAAAATTTTATAAATATTAAAAACCATTACCCTTATGTCTGACGTATTTATAAAAATCGTCGGACTAAAAACAATGTGGTGCCTCTATGGCGTCGGACACACAAAGAATAACTGTCAGAATTCCAAACGAAATGGCTGATGATCTACAGACCCTAGTTGAAAAAGGAGAATATTCAACCATGTCAGCAGCTATTAGAACCGCTATCGCTGACTTTATCGAAAATAAAAATGCACCCGATCACATATCTAAAGTGACGGTCGATCTTCCAAAAAAGAAGGTTAATGAGATAAAGAATCTAGTTCAAGAAGGAGATTCTATATCTGTAGACGATGCTATCAGGAACGCTGTTCGAGATTATGTAAAAGAAAAGATAGATCAATACAAAAAGAGATTGGAAGACTAAGTAAAGATCCACCTGATGATTACAAAAATATCCATTATTGAGTGATCAAAGAGAAGGTATTGCCATGAATCAATATAGCAATTATGAAAACAATGAAGATTCTTCAGGTTTAAATGTATCAGTTATAGGAGTGGGTGGAGGAGGAAACAATAGTATAAACCGCCTAAGTAGAATCGGTGTATATGGGGCTAGAACTATAGCAGTCAACACAGATAAAGAGCACCTAAACAATATACAATCAGATACAAAGATGCTCATTGGAAAAGAATATAATCGGGGTCTTGGGACAGGTGGGGACCCAAATGTAGGAATGAGATGTGCAGAGGCTGCCTACGGAGGCTTCAAAAAAATCATTGGAGGTAGTGATTTAGTTTTTATCACAGCAGGAATGGGCGGAGGTACAGGTACCGGTGCAGCACCGGTTATCGCAGAGATCGCAAGAAGGGAAAAAGCCATGGTAATAAGTATAGCGACTATGCCGTTCTCAGTTGAAGGTAATAGAAGAGAAACTGCTAAACAAGGAGTAAGACGTTTACGTGAATATTCGAACTCTATGATCCTTTTAGAAAACGATAAACTCTTAGAAGTAGTACCAGATTTACCAATGGATCAAGCTTTTGGGATAATGGATTCTTTGATATCTGAGTTGATAAAAAGTGTAACAGAAATAATTACGCTTCCTTCTTTGATCAACCTCGATTATAATGATCTAAAATCGGTTCTCGGTGATGGAGGGATTTCGACACTTATGATCGGAGAATCTACTTATGATGAACCTAAAAAAGCTGTACAGGAAGCTAGTGAGAATCCATTCCTTAACGTGGATTATACCGGAGCAAAAAAAGCTCTAATACACGTTACTGGCGGACCAAACCTTTCTATCAGTAAAATGAACGACGTTGTCAGGATGATGACATCTAAATTGGACCCTAAAGCAGGGGTAATATTTGGAGCTCGGATCGATGAGGAATGTAAAAACAAGATCAAATTAATGTCTATCGTTACCGGGCTAAATAGGGGAAGCAAGAAGAAAATGAAAACTATAATTTGATCTGTTATACTTTTAAGAAAAATTTTTATTGTAAAATACTGTTATTATATGCATGAGAAAACCAGTTTCAGACTGTTTGGAAGAAGGTAGAGAAGGGGTATATTTGGATATAATAGTGTCTCCCAATTCGACAGAGAACAAAATAAAAGGTATCGACCAATGGAGAGATAGGTTGAAAATATATGTTACAGAAAAAGCGGAGGACGGTAAAGCGAATAGTTCGGTTATAAAATTGATATCTAAGGAATTCCAGATACCTCCAACAAAAGTAGCTATTGTACAGGGCAGAAGAACAAATAAAAAAAGAGTTTACATGGATATTGATAAAGGAGGACTAGTGAGAATTCTCAAGGATATCTTAGAGGGTAAATAGATATGAGAATAAAAGAGAAATTAGAAGGTACTGAAAGAGTTTTAGAAATTATAAAAGAAAAAAATCGTAAAGTTCCTGTGATCGTAGAGGGTAAAAAAGACGTCAAAGCTTTAAGACGGTTGGGGTTCAAAGGGAGGATCATCAAGATCAAAACTTCTAGAACTGTTTTCAGGATAATCGAAAATCTTAGAGAAACAAACGATGAAGTTATCATACTAACAGACTGGGATAGGGCTGGTTCAAGACTGTACTACAGAATTAAAAGAGCATGTAAAGCGAACATCTTATCATTCAATCCTGATCTCAGGGAGCAACTGATCAAGTACACAAAGACGGATATTAAAGATGTAGAGAGCTTACCTGTATTTTTGAATAGATTAAGAAGGATAGTTAAAAACCCATATCATGCAAGGAAAAGAGTCAACAAATCATAGAAAAATATTAAATCGTTAAACACTATAAGGGCATTAGATAAAAAATGGCCCGAATTAAAGTAATCAAGGATGTTTCAGATTTTGTACCGATACTTAGAGCTGTTAGTTCACAGATAAAAAAGGATGTTTTTACAGATCTTGCAGAAGGTTGGAAAACCGAAGATGAGATCGAGGACGAATATGGTGAAGAAGGTGTGGAAGCTCTGAAACATTTCGAAAAGATGAAACTAGTGGAAACAAGATGGCAACACACAGATACGGAAACAAAGAGAGCTTACCATACATATTACTCATCGGTTCATATCGACGCATCTGTACCGGTACAGGAGATCAGCGAGGTATTGTACGCAGCCATGGTCAGCGACGAAAAATTCGAAGAGATAGAAAATGAGATATTGGAATACGTTGATATGGGTGATAACTTCGCAAAGGACATAGCTGAGAAGTTGGAATGTAGTTCTACAACATTAAAAAGTCTGGTAAAAAGATCTCTCAAATTAGATTATAGAGGCCATAGGATTATGGAAGTAAAAGAAGAATAAGGAAGGAATAAATATGGTAGATTGGGAAGATATAGATATATTTCATAAATATGACGCAGGGTCTTTCGCATTAGTCTCTGGCATGTTTATGATCGCGACTGCTACATATATGATATACGCGGTCTCACCAAGGGCAACTGGTGATTCAACCGTGTTTTACTACGCACTTGTAGCTCTACTCCTGACTGCTTCTTCCCCCGCATTGTTCTACCTTGGTACATTAATGAATTTTTCAGACATAATAGGTAAATTTTCCTCAGGGATAACCCTAGCGATATTTGGTACTTTGATATATCATGTTACACAAACCATGGTAATTGAAAGATGGCTTTATCCGATACCACGTATCTTTATAACAGGTATACTTGGGTTTATCACTTCTTTTCTTTTTATTAGGGGAGTCGCAGTTCAGCTCGTTGAACAGAGGGAGGAAACATTGTTAGATGAGGAATTCGAAGACGAGGAAGAAGAATTTGAAGAAGTAGAAGAGAGTTCTGAGGGAGATAAATTCCTAGAAGAAGAGGACGAACCCTGGTGAGATAATTGATAAGCATCCTTCGCTTAGGTCATCGTCCTGAAAGGGATAAGCGGATGACCACTCATGTAGGTTTGACAGCTAGAGCTTTTGGAGCTAGTAGTATATACCTTCCAAAGATGGACGAGAGGATTAAAAAGACGTTAGAGGATGTTACCGAACGGTTTGGAGGAGATTTCTCAGTTGAAGAATCCAAAGATTGGCGGTACTTGATAGAAGAATGGAAAGGAGATGTAATCCATCTTACAATGTATGGGGAAGATGTTGACACTTTTTTTGATAATAATGAAATCAATAACCCATTAATTATCGTAGGTGCTGAAAAAGTTCCAGCGGAAGTGTACGATAAAGCGGATTACAACGTTTCTATCGGGAGTCAGCCTCATTCTGAAGTCGCGGCTTTGGCTGTGTTTATGGACAGATTAAAAGCTCGAAAGTTAGATAAGATATATAATGGTCAAATAGGTGTTATCCCACGTAAAAAAGGGAAAAAAATAGTTGATTATTCAAAGATACCATCCGCTTCCCAATGTTTTGAATTGATGAATGACCGAGGTATGGATGTAGGTCTGATGAAACATACTATGGAAGTACTTGAAAGAACGCTTGAGATACATGAAAAGTTCGATGGAAATCTTAAACTATTGATGGCTGGTGCATTGTTACACGATATCGGGAGAACTGTCACACATGGGGTCGAACACGGCGTAGAAGGCGGTAAAATCATCAGGGAGCAAGGATGGGATGAAGAACTAGCAAGGATTGTTGAACGGCATATAGGCGGAGGAATAACAAGAGAAGAGGCGGAGGAACATGGTTTACCAGCTAGAAATTTATTACCTGAGACACTAGAGGAGAAGATCGTTTGTCATGCAGATAATACCGCAGGTGGTAAGGAAAGGTTTTATGATTTGATAGATAGAATTGAACAAGCAGGTTATCACAAAAGTGTTGAAAGGATGGAAGAACTAGCAAAAGAATTCGATTTTAACAAATAAAAATATAAAAAAGATTTTAGGGAAATGGTTTTCAAAACTATAATGTTTCACCGGGTTCTATGTCCATCATCATAAATCCAGAGTTCACTTTTGGATAGAAATCTGTGGATTTCTCGGGCATACGTTCCCCGTTTTTAGCAACTTTTAAAACTTGTTCTGGTTTAGTAGCGTTGACAAGGAATGCAACAGTAGCATCCCCTTTCTCCACTCGTTTTACTGCATCATCAGACCATCTCTCATAAGCTATAGTGACGTCGATGTCAAGATCAGAAGCTTCCATTATACCTTCAAATATTACATCTCTTAAAACGACAACATCTAGATTTTTGTAGTCCTCTGAGTAATCTTCGGAAAGGAACTTCTCGATGTCAGATTTATCTCTTAGTTTCAGTCCCAGTGTACGTTCACCATCGTAAACAACGAATGAGATAGTGTCTTTGTTCTCTTCAAGGAATCCTTCAGCCTCACTGATATCCACTTGGTAGGTTTCAAAATATTCCTTGAATTTTTCAATATGTTCATTTTTAAGTTCGTGTTTTAAAAGCAATCTATGTCCAGGTAAAACCACTAATCCAGGGTCCTCGACAGGAACCATATACGTCATCCTCCAGTTAAATGCATCACTTTCTTGCCATTCTGGGTTCTTCGCTCTTAATTCATCTCTGAAATTAACGGCAGTTTCGTATCTATGATGGCCGTCTGCGATTACTATTTGTTCACCTTCAAGAACCTTCTTAATAATCTTGATATGTTCCTCATCTCCGACTCTCCATACTCTGCTGTGTACCCCGTACTCGTCGGTAGCTTCGAATAAAGGTTCTTTATCAGCTATATCTTCGAATATGTCGATAGTTGTTTTTTTTGCATCGCTGTAAAGCATGAAACCGGCTTCTAGGTTTTTTTCAGTTGCTCTAAGCATGTTCAATCTGTCTATCTTCGGCCCCTCGTGTGTTTCTTCGTGCGGAAGAACTATTTCTTCTTCAAACGGATGAAGTTTTACTGCAGAGACGAATCCCTTACGAGTATGTTTCTTACCAAGCACCTTGAAATCCTGCATGTAAACGTATATTCCCGGTTTAGCTCTTTTTCTAAGGATACCTTCTCTAAACCAGTTGTTCAATCTTTCTTTGGCTTTTTCGTATCTATTTTCTTCTTTTGGTAATATCAATCGGCAGTAATTGTATTCACTATTCTCATAGTACTTATCTCGTAATTCATCGTTGATCTTATCGTATGGCTGAGTTATGATTTCTTCCATATCTTCGACTTTATCTTTATTGTATTCTATCCCCTTGAACGGTTTTATTTCTACCATTTTTAGCCTCTTTTCTCTAGTTCTTCGATCACTTGTTCCGCTGCTAATGTTCCCGCTCTTATTTGCCCTTCATGTGTTTGGGCACCGATATGAGGGGTCGCATGGAAGTTATCCAATTCGAAAAGTGGATTATCTCCTGGTGGTTCCTCTTCGAACACATCTTTACTGGCGAAACGGATAACGTCATTCTTTAAGGCCTCATATAGTGCATCTTCATCGACTACTCCACCTCTCGATGGATCAACGAGTACCGCACTATCCTTCATCTTTTTAAATTCTTCATTACCCAACATGTGATGTGTAGCTTCTATGTGAGGAACGTGGATCGTGATCACATCACTTTTCTCAAGTAATGTATCCATATCCACCATCTCAGCAGGTTCTGGATTTTCAATATCTCTTACGTCGAAGGCGATAACATCCATACCGAAAGCTTTGCCCCTTTCAGCAACTGCTTGACCGATATTCCCGTATCCGATTATACCTAGAGTCTTTTCGTACAGTTCATTACTCTTCAGATCTTTTTTGATCCATTTACCGTCTCTTAGACTGGTAGTACCAGCCACAATATCTCTATAGGCTGCAAGTATGTGGGTCATAGCTAATTCAGCAACTGAAACAGTAGTGGCTGTAGGTGTGTTGAAAACTGCAACACCTTTTTCTTCAGCAAAATCGACGTCTATGTTATCCAGTCCGATTCCTGGACGTCCGATAGCCTCGAGGTTTTCAGCGGCATCAAGCGTAGGTTCTCGAACTTTTGTCGAACTTCTGACGATCAAAGCATGGTAAGGTGGAACTTTCTCAGTCAATTCTTCCTTTGACATCCCGAATTCCTGATCAACTTCCAAACCAGCCTCTTCAAGCATTTTGATAGCTTCTTCCGCAACTGGATTACATACTAAAACTTTCTTTGCCATTTTTATCACAGTCCTGCGACATCTTCTATAGCATCGGTTAGTTCTTTTATGCTGTCTACGTCGTGAATACCCATGTGTCCTATACGGAAGGTTTTCTCTTTCAATTTTGAACCGTAACCATTAGCGAAGGTCATGTTATATTTCTTGTCAACTTTTTCTCTCAATTCTGCGATATTGATACCTCTGGTATTCTTGATGGTACTGACTGTTTGAGACATGTAACCTTCTTCTGGGAACATATCAAAGTGTTCATAAGCCCATTCTCTGGTGAATTCGGCCATCTCCTTGTGTCTCTTATCTATATTCTTGTACCCTTCCTCCAACATGTGTTTCATCTGTTTTCTATAAGCTAACATCAGGGATATAGCGGGTGTTGAGTGTGTCTGTCCTTTCTTGTTGTAATAATCGATACATCTCTGGAAGCCTCCATACCATGCAGAGGAATCAGAGTTCACTTCTTTATCGTAGGCATCTTCACTTACCACACATACAGCTAATCCTGGAGGCATAGCGAATGCCTTTTGTACGGATGTGAATATCACATCAATATTGCTCCCTTCTATATCGATATAGTCCCCTCCTAGTGCGGAGATTGCATCAACTATAAACATAGTATCTGGGAAATCCTCCATCACTTCACCTATCTCTTCCAAAGGATTTCGAACACCGGTTGAGGTTTCGTTCATAACACATGTTAAAGCATCATAATCATCCTTTTCAAGAGCTTTTCTAACGTCCTCTGGCTTTACGGCTTTCCCCCATTCATATTCTAATCTATCAACATTCTTACCCAACCTTTCAGCTATATTAGCATGTCTTTCACTGAAGCTCCCACATGTGGCGCTTAAAACTTTATCGTCTACCAAGTTTAATATAGAGCTCTCCATAAAAGCAGTGCCTGAGGCAGTTAAAACAATAATATCATTGTCAGTTTCTAAAAATTTTTTACTATCCTCTACGATCGTAGTATAAAGGTCAGTCATTGTATCTGAACGATGGCCAAATAACCATTGGTCCATTGCCTCTATCACATCTTTTCTAACTTCCGTGGGTCCCGGAATATATAATTTTTTATGTTTCATATACACCACCTGGTTCAGGATTAAAGACAGTGTATATAATTATTGTGATATTCTCTTTGATTAGGACTCCTTGCAACATATTTTTATACTATTCGGTAATCAAACATTATGGTGATGTGGCATCGCAGATATATCTAAGACCATCTCGGATACGGCCTACAAGGCATATGAAAAGAAACTGCTGAAAGAAATCAAAGAAGGAAAGGTACCTACCCATATTGCAGTTATAATGGACGGAAACAGACGTTTTGCTAGACAATTGGGCTTGAACGAAGATGATGGTCATGTCATGGGAAAAGAAAAACTTGAAGAGATGCTTAATTGGTGTACTGAAGTCGGTGTAAAGATTCTAACGGTGTATGCCTTCTCTAAAGAGAATCTGAATAGAGATACTGACGAAGTAGAACATCTCATGGATCTCTTCGAAGAGAATTTTAGGAAGGCTGCAGATGATAAAAGGGTTCACGAGAACCAGATAAGGATCCAAGCTATAGGTGCTCTAGATAGATTGTCAGAAGGGGTAAAAGAATCTATAAGATATGCTGAAGAAAAAACCAAAGATTATGATAATTATTATTTCAATATAGCAGTGGCTTATGGTGGTAGGGAAGAGATTATACAGGCTATAAAGAAGATAGCTACGGAAGTTAAGGAAGGTAAACTCGATGTAGAGGATATCGACGAAAGATCGTTTACTCAGAGACTTTATACAGCTGATTTTCCCGATCCTGATCTAATATTGAGAACAAGCGGCGAAGAAAGGATATCTAATTTCCTTATATGGCAGTTGGCCTATTCTGAACTATATTTCACAGATGTTTACTGGCCCGGTTTTAGAAAAATAGATTTCTTGAGAGCTATCAGGTCTTATCAAAGCAGGGAAAGAAGATTCGGTGAGTGAATTATTAGATGTTATAAACATCGATGATATTTCTAGATATTACAACGTTATATATAAAATCATAGAAAGATTTAAAAACGAACCTCTTATCTGATTTCCACAGTTTATAGAAGAGTGAGATCATGAAGGTCATAAAAAAAGAAGATTTTAATGGTTTTGTGGAACATCTGGTACAGGAAGACCCCCGGGAGGTAGTTGGGGTCCAAGAGAAGGGGAACAAGTTTGTTTTCGATGTTCTCAAGAAAGCGGAAGACCTACAATTGGATTATGATGTGACTATTTTACCGCCGAAGAAATATTTTGCACCCCAAAAGGAAACTTTACTCAAATATAAAGTCAAAGATGGACATGAAGCAGTTAACGAAGTAACGCCTCGAATAATTTTAGGTATACATCCGTACGACTTAGAAGCTATAAGACAGATGGACAAGGTCTTTACAGATACCTACGAAGATGATAACTACCTTAAGAAGAGGGAAGCATCAGTTCTAGTCGGTGTAAATATGGAAGATGTTTCTGAGTGGAGTTTTGCAGGCAGTATGGGTACAGCAACCATCTCAGATCATTACGACCTTATGCTTACAGATATTGGTGAAAAATACGCAGTAGAGATAGGATCAGACAAGGGCTCTGACCTTTTAGATGGAGCAAATATACGTGATGCCACCGATGAAGAACGAGAAACAGTAGAACAGAAGAAAGAGGAGATCAAAGGTAAATTCGAGAAAGAACTCGACTTCCCGCCAGAAGAATTACCTGAACTCTTAGAAGAAAACTATGACAACGTCGAATTCTGGGAAGAAAACTCAGAAAAGTGTTACAGCTGTGGTTCCTGTAATCTCGTATGTCCCACTTGTTACTGCTTCGATGTAAAAGATATAAACGAGATCACACTAGATGAAGGAGAAAGGATAAGACAATGGGACGGATGTTTACTTGAAGAATTTGCCATAGTTGCAGGTGATGAAAATTTCAGGGAGGAGAGGCATCAAAGATATCGCCACAGATTCATGAGAAAAGGGCGATATATCTATGAGCGATTTGAAGATATAGCATGTGTTGGTTGCGGTCGCTGTGGTTCACAATGTGTTCCAGATATCGCAGACCCAACTAAAGTTTACAATGATTTGAAGGAGGTATCAGAATGACTGAAGAATCGGTATATCTACCAGAAAAAGCTAAGATTTTGGATATAAAACAATTGACGGAGAATGAAAAACTCTTCGAGATCGTTCTTGAAAATGGACAATCTCTAGATCACGACCCTGGCCAATTCGTAGAATTATCCATCGCTGGTGTAGGCGAAGCTCCTATATCGATTACTTCTTCACCTACTAAGGAAGGAGAATCTTTTGAATTGTGCGTTAGAGCTGTGGGGAATGTAACTAATGCTTTACATTCCTTAGATATCGGTGACGAGATAGGTATACGTGGTCCATTTGGTAACGGTTTTGATGTTGACGAGTTCAAAGGTCAGGACGTATTATTTATCGGTGGTGGATTAGGTTTAGCACCTTTGCGATCACTCATAAACTATGTTATCGATAGAAGAGAAGAATTCGAGAAAGTAATGGTATTATATGGCTGTCGAGAACCATGTGAGATACTTTATGAAAACGAACTTGATCGCTGGGATGAATTGAGTGATATGGATCTTTTACAGACAGTCGATAAATGCCCCGACGGGGTTTGTTGGGAAGGCAATATCGGTGTCATCACGACTTTAATACCCAAAGTTGATTTTGATCCAAATACTACTATAGCTGCCGTTTGTGGACCACCGATTATGTATAAGTTTGTTATGCAGGAGTTGGATAAAAGAGACCTCCCAGATGAACAGGTATTCTTGTCGCTGGAACGACGTATGAAGTGTGGGGTCGGTAAATGTGGTCACTGTCAGATAGACGGATTGTACACATGTCAGGAGGGTCCAGTATTCAATTATGCAGATATCAAAGATGTAGAGGAGGCGTTATAGATGTCAGAAAAACCAAAAGCGGCATTCTTCGATTTTGCTGGGTGTGAAGGAGATCAACTCCAGATCGCTAACCTAGAAGAGAAACTTCTAGATCTATTGGAGATCGTAGATGTAGTTAGCTTTAGAGAGGTCATGAAAGAGCATTCAGATGATTATGATGTAGCTTTCATAGAAGGCTCGGTGACCAACGATCATCTTGCTGAGAGGCTAGAAGAGATAAGAGAGAATGCCAGTATAGTCGTAGCCATCGGTTCATGTGCTACAATAGGGGGTATAAACTCTATAAGGAATTCTCAGGATTTCGAGGAAGTGAAACGCAGAGTATATGGTGACAAAGGAGATATGTTTCCTTCATGGGACAAAGCAAAGGCCATAGAGGATGTTATCAAGGTGGATTATCACGTCCATGGATGTCCTATCGATAGAGACGAGTTCATACACGTTGTAGAATCGTTGGTACTAGGAAAAGAACCGAATATACCAAACTATCCAGTTTGTGTAGAATGTAAACTGAACGAGAACGTTTGTGCATTTGAGAGAGATGAATTCTGTGTTGGACCTATAACAAGAGCAGGGTGTGACTCATGCTGTGTGAACGAAGGCACGATATGCTGGGGATGCCGTGGATTGATAGACAATCCGAATGAAGATGCTCATAAAGAGGTTCTTGAAGAATATGGTTTGACGGTTGATGAAGTGATGAAGAAATTCAATCTTTATTTTGGTTGGCAGCAGGAGGCAAGAGAAGATGAGTGAAGATATAAAAGTTGATGTTGAATATTTAACAAGAGTAGAAGGTCATGGTAACATCGTTGTTGATGTTGAAGATGGTGATCTTAAAAAATGTGAATGGCAGGTAGTTGAAGCACCGAGATACTTTGAATCATTGGTTGTGGATAGAAGCTGGAAGGAATTACATCACATCACATCTAGAATTTGTGGTATATGTTCGATAGGTCATACTCTCACATCACTTAAAGCAACAGAAGATGCCATGGACATAGATGTCTCTGAACAGGATAAACTATTACGAAGACTCGCACTTCACGGGGAGAACATGCAGAGCCACGTTCTCCATGTGGGATATCTTGCTCTACCGGATCTGTTAGGTGCCCCATCTGTGGTACCTCTGGCTTCTACACATACTGAGGAGGTCAAAACAGTGATAAGATTACACAGATTGGCAAATGAAATGTCGAGTCTGATTACAGGTAGAACAACACATCCTCAAAGGTTAATTCCTGGAGGGTTCTCTAAACTCCCAACAGAGAAAGAACTTATCGATTTGAAAAGTAAGCTCAAAAGTTCTGTTGATGATTTAACTGCTGTTGCTGAACTGTTAAAAGAGGTTTCGCCCAACCTACCCGACTTTACTAGAGAAACTGAATTTATATCTCTTACCCATGATGACGAATATGCTCTTTATGGTGGGGATATAAAATCTACTGATGTAGGTACAAATCCAGTAGATAATTATTTAGATGTCACTAATGAATACATAGTTCCACAATCTACTGCGAAGTACACCAAAAATAACAGAGAATCTTATATGGTCGGAGCACTAGCTAGATTAAATAATAATTATGAGCAGTTAAGTCCAATGGCTAAAGAAGTCGCTGATAAATTCGGTCTCAAACCGGTAAATCACAATCCATATATGAACAATGTAGCACAATTAGTCGAAGTAGTACACAGCGTTGAAGATTCAATCGGGCTAATCGACAAGATACTCGATAGAGGTCTAGAAGAGCAGAAAGAATACCATCAACCAGATATCGAAGTAAAAGCTGGAAGAGGTATAGGCGCGGTTGAAGTTCCGAGAGGTATTCTGTTCCACGATTATACTTACAATGAAAAAGGTGAGTGTACAGAAGCAAACTGCATCATACCTACAAATCAGAATCACGGTAACATACAGCATGACATGGAGAAATTGGTACCTGAGATGGTCGGTCAGAAGTCAGAGGATGAGATGGAACTTACATTGGAGATGCTTGTTAGGGCCTACGATCCCTGTATTTCCTGTTCTACACATTATCTCGATGTAGAATTCAGATGAAGAAAATCGGAGTTATCGGTATAGGTAATCTATATCGCGGCGATGATGGGATAGGACCTAAATTGGTTCAGGAAATTCAAGAAAAACCCTTTCCCTCGAACATTCTTTTTTTTGATATTGGGTTAAAAGAGATTAGTCTTATACATATTTTAAAGGACCTCGATTCAGTATTGATAATCGACGCCGTGAATTTTGATGGCAAAGTTGGTGAGTTTAGATTTTTTAAAATCGATGAAGTTGACTCGATAAGAGAAATATCTGGATCTCATGGCTCTAACCTGTTCCAGATCATCGAATTATCAAAAAAAATGGAGGAAGCACCGGATGAAATCATCATCATGGGGATCAAATCGGAGAATATGGAACTTGGTGATAAGATGAGTGATGAGATTATAGAGAACATAGATTTATACTTAAAGAATATAGAAGAAAAGTTATACGAGATGAATTCAACATGAACTCCTTCTTTTCGACTTAAAATAATAAATAAGACCTATTCAACTATAATTTTGATGAGCGAAGAGGTTTTTAGTAAGAAAGATGCAGAGCTTCACTCGATGCTTAGACACGACCTTAAAAACAAGTTACAGGTGGCTGTTGGTTACCTACAGTTGATGCGGGACACTGAATTGAACGAACAGCAGGAACAATTTGTTGAAAAAGCGTTGAATTCTCTTAAAGAGAGCAACCAGCTGATATCGAAAGTACGAAATATACGTTCTATTTGGGACCGCGAGGGATATGAAGTAAATTTGGAAAAGATATTATCTCAGGTTGTGGGGGAATATCGTACCTTGGCTGGGGAAAGAGACATAGTAATTGAGGTTGAAGGTTCTGGTGGAACAGTCATCGGCAGTGAATTATACAAGAACCTCTTTTCGAATCTTATCGACAATTCGATAAAACATTCAGATTGTGATAAAATAATTATACAGGTTAAAGAAGGAGATGAACAAGTAACAGTTACAGTGGAAGACGATGGAAAAGGGATCCCAGAAGGAATTAAAGACAATCTATTTGATTTTGGAGTCAAAATGGGAGATAATGCAGGTAATGGACTTGGGTTAAGTTATGTTAAAGAAGTCGTCGAGAAGTACGATGGAAATATCGAATTAAAGGAATCTGAAATGGGTGGAGCACGCCTAGATATCAAATTTTTGAAGACTTGATGTTTAGAAGTTTGTTAATTATATTCTATAAAATATTGACTTAGAAAATATACGAAAGGTTTAAATCAATTATTTACATATTTATAAATTGGAATGTGAGTAATAGATAATTAAAAGACTTGTTAATTACATTATATAGGGGGGAGAATAATCCCAGATGATAAGCTTGAGAAGAGCGCTTTACGGCTGATAGAGTTTATGGAAGACGGTGTTTTAGTTACTGATATAAATGGGAATATTTTGAAGATTAATGAGAAATTTGAGGAGATTACCGGCTTAAGTAAAGATGAGATTTTAGGTAAGAATGTTGTAAATATTGCTCATAAACTTGTAGATAAAGATGTATTAGAGGAAATATTAAATATATTTAATAAAATAATCAATAAAGGTGATACCCATAACTACCCTAATCTCACAATTATAACTAAAGATGGTAATAAACGATATATCGATCTAAAAATATCTTTTACTGAAAGGGAAGATGGTACCCCTCTTAATATGATTATATTGAACGATATTACAGATATGAAGGAAGTTGAAATAAAACTTAAAGAAAAGCACATCCAGATGGAAACTCTTCTTAGCAATCTAACCGGCATGGCCTACCGATGCTTGAATAATAAAGATTATACGATGAAATTCGTCAGTGAAGGTACTAAAGAGCTAACTGGATATGAACGAGAGGATTTAAAAGACAATGAAAATGTTGCTTATGGTGACCTTATAGTCCCTGAAGATAGAGATTATGTTTGGGAAAAGGTCCAATCTGCATTAGACAAGGATGAACCTTTTAAGTTAAGTTATAGGATCGAAACGGCTGATGGGGAAATAAAGTGGCTATGGGAGCAGGGTAGAGAAGTTACAAACAAAGATGGTAAAAGATATCTAGAGGGTTTTATCACAGATATTACCGAACGAATAGAAGCAAAAGATGAACTTCAAAGAAGCGAAAAGAAAGTGAAAAAGCTCCATGATATAGCTACAAAAATGGTAAAAATTACAGATGAGAAAGAACTCTACAAAATAACTTTAGAGGCTGCTAAAAACATACTCAATTTTAATGTATGCAGCATCGACATCTTGGAAAATGAAGAATTTGAAGTAAAGGCCACAAAAGGAGGAGTCAATAAAAGAGGTGATAGATACCCTATCGAGGGTGTAGCTGGGGAAACACTAAAATCAAACCATTCTTACCTTATAGAAGATGTTCAAGGGTCAAAATTGGCTAAACCAAAAAGAAAGAGTTATCGGTCTGCTATAAGTGTACCGATAGGGGACTTTGGCGTCTTCCAAGCCCTCTCTGAGCATAAAGATGATTTCGACCAGGATGATCTAGCTATTACCGAACTTCTCATTGCCCACGTAACAGAAACTATCGAAAGATTACGTAACTATAGAAAGTTAAAAGAGAGCAAAGAAAAATTCAAAGCTCTGTCCGAAAACAGCCCCTTCACAATATTCGTTTACCGGGAAAACTTCCTTTATGTTAATGATGCAAGTGAAGATCTTACTGGCTATTCAAAAGATGAGCTGTTGAATAAACCCTTTTGGGAATTGGTACACCCAGACCATCGAGAGATGGTTAAACAAAGAGGACTTGCAAGAGTAAAGGGAGAAGATATTCCCCCGCAGTATGAGTTCAAGATAGTAAAAAAAGATGGGACTTCTAAATGGGTTTACTTCACTGGAGGGATGATTCATTTTGAGGGGGATACCGCTGGGTTCGGTACCGTAATCGATATCACTGAAAGAAAAGAAATGGAAGATGCAATAAAAGAAAGTAAAGAGCGATTAAATCTTGCGATGGCAGTAACAAACGAAGGGATATGGGATTGGGATCTAACAACGGACGAAGTATATTTTGATCCGAGATATTATGAAATGGCCGGTTATGGGGTAGACGCATTTTCACACAAATTGGAAGAATTTAAAAAACGGATTCATAGGGATGATAGAGACTACGTTATTGAACAAGCAGAAAAACATATTAACGGTGAAATTGAAAAATTTGACGTTGAATTCCGTTTTAAAAGGAGTGATGGGAATTATATGTGGGTCAGAGGGAGGGGACGTATCGTTGAACGAGATGAAAACGGTGAACCAACGCGATTTGTAGGTACACATGCGGATATCACAGAGCGTAAAAAGAAAGAGGAGAGAATAAAACATCTGAATAGTTTACTGAAATCTATAGGTAATGTAAATAAACTTATCACACAAGAAGATGATATTTTAGAGCTGATGAGGAAATCAAGGACGTTGTTGATGGAAACACGGGGTTATTCAAGGGTTTCAATCTTCCTCATAGACGATGGAAATATATACGAAAAAGTGGGTAATATCAGTCTTGATGAGACCGATTTGAAAAAAGAGGACCTTCTAAAAACAAAAGATCCATCAGTCGTAAGTTGCGAAAAGGATGATATTTGTAGTACCAGAGGTCTAGCACCCTTGATCGATAGTAAATTGGAGGGGATATTAGCTATAGAAAATCTAGAAGTGCTAGATGATGAGGAATTAGGTCTGCTTATGGAGATCGCTGGTGATTTAGCCATGGCTATGAATAAGATCAAGGCAGAAAAAAAATTGAAGAGGTCTTTGAGAGAAAAAGAGATCCTCTTAGATGAGATCCATCATAGAGTAAAAAATAATTTACAAGTAGTTTCAAGTCTCCTAAAATTGCAAGCATCTGAAAGGGGGAATAAAGATCCCTTGAAGATTTTACAGGAAGGACAGAATCGTATACAGTCCATGGCTCTCATACATGAGATGCTTCATCGTTCAGATGATATGACGAGAATTGAATTGAAAGCTTACATAAGAGAGCTGATTAGAACTATATATCAAAGCTACAATATTAGTTACGGTGAAGTTGAACTGGAAACCGATATGGAGGATATAGTGCTCGGTATAGATCAAGCCAATCCATGTGTTCAGGTAATCAATGAAATCGTTTCTAACTCTTTACAGCACGCATTCCCAGATGATTACGAAGGAAAGAAAAAATTGAAGATATCAACTAAATTAACTGATGATCAGATCATAGAAATAATGATCAGTGACAATGGAGTTGGGATACCGGGAGAGATAGATTTAGATAGTTCTGAGACTTTTGGGTTTAGACTAATACACATGTTGATAGTAGATCAGTTGGATGGTGAGGTAGAGGTTATACGGGATGGAGGAACAACGTTTAAGATCGGGTTTAGGAAAGAGGGGGATATAATTTGATGCATGAAAAAGATATATTGATAGTGGAGGATGAAAGGCTTGTAGCCGAGGATATCAAACAAACTCTTGAGGATATCGGATACACTGTTGTTGATATAGTAAATAGTGGAGAAGAGGCTATCGAGAGATCAAGAGAATTAGAACCTGGTTTGGTCTTGATGGATATTGTATTGAAGGGTGAAATGGATGGTATCGAAGCCGCAGATAAGATCAAGTCTGAATTAGGTATTCCACTCATATATATCACAGCATATGCAGATGACAAAAGGTTGGAAAGAGCTAAAGTGACCGAACCCTTTGGATACATCCTTAAACCGTACCGTAAGAGAGAACTGCACAGCAATATCCAGATGGCATTCTATAAACATGAGATGGAAAGAAAGCTAGTGGAGAGTGAAAAGAAGTACAGAGGGATTTTTGAAAATACGGGAACTGCCATGGCCATGATGGAGGAAGATAACACATTCTACATAGTGAACGAGGAATTTGAGCAACTAACAGGATATTCAAAAGAGAGACTTGAAAATAATATGGCATTAGATAAATTTTTTTCCCCTTCTGATTTAGATAAGATATTGAAACTTCGTGAAAATATAAAAACCGATTCTGAAAATAATTTTAATAATCTCGATGTTAATTTTGTAAATAGGTTTGGCGAAATTAGAGATATGATAATCCAGCTAGGAGTCATTCCTGAGATCAAGAAGAGCGTTATTTCGCTTATTGACATTACTGAACAGCGAAAAAGATATGAAAATTTGATAGAAAGTCAGGAGGCTTTTCGAGGATTATTTGATAGATCTTACGATGCTGTAAATTTGATAAACAAAAAGGGAGAATTCATAGACGTTAATGAAAATTTTTGTCAATTATTGGGCTACCATGATTTCGAAATATTAGATACCGATTGCAGGGACTTACTTCTAGATAAGGATGAAGAAAAATTCGATCAAATAATAAATCTAATCTTCGAAGGTAAGATCAAAGAAAAAAATCTAGATCTTAAGGCGGTAACTAAAGATGGAGATGAAATCATCCTAAATGGAAGATTTTCACTGGTAACTGGAATGAAAAGCGAACCGCTTTATATTATATGGAATATTGACACATCTGAGATGTGAATATTTTTAGAATGAATTACTTTTTTGTATATTATAATCAGTTGTCTGATTTGTATAGATATTTTAGAAATTTAGAGGGCCGTGACCGGGATTTGAACCCGGGCCAGGGGATCCACAGTCCCACATGCTGCCATTGTAGTTCGAGTGTAGAGCCATTCGAATAGCTACACCACCACGGCCATTATGTTTTAATCTATGTTGGAGTAGAAAAAGGTCAGATATATTATTTTTCCTTTCGTTTATTGTACAAACTTATCGAGCACGGAATCAACTTTGTTTTTTAGTTCTTCATCATTCCGCTGTTCCAAAAGGAATAGTAATAGTTCAAGTCTTAAGAGAGTCGCAAAACTGATCTTACCGATCTCGTCTTCAGATTTTTCGATTGGATTGGTAACACGTTCTTTCAAATCGATAAATATCTCCGAGATATCGTCGACTAGTTCTTCACCGTCTTCAGATTCGTAACCCATGACATCTAGCAGTTCTAAAATCCTTTCAGCTTTATTTCGTTCCCATTCCACCATCATATCTGAAGGCTGGCCGGTATCTATGTTACTCGGACATAGTAAAAACACGCCTGCAGTCCTCCCGTATATTTTTTCAGGGATGTGATGTGTTTTCTTTTCACCGGATGGTTCGAGGTATCCATACTCTTCTAATTTTTTGATATGCCTGTATATCGTAGACTGATCCTTATCCAATGATTCAGCTAGCTGCGAAATCGACATATCATTTATCCTCAATAAAGAAAGGATATTACTTCTTGTATCTTCCACAGCTATCTTGATAGCTTTTGGGTCTCGAACAACTTTAACGTCTTTTTTCATGACTAATTCCCATTGAAGTTTACATAATAATTAAGTTTTTGGTATATCATAAAATTATTCAGGTATTTCGAAACCAGATATCACGCTTTCGATATCATCTCTTAGTTTTTCGTTATTGGAGAATTCTATCAAAATAATTAAAAATTTAAGCCTTAAAGCTTCCAGGTGATCCATTTCTACTAAATCTGTTTCTCTAAAGATATCGATTATATTGTTATCAATTTTAGTAAATATATTACTGATATCCCTAGCTAAATCTTCAGTTAAATCAAAATCATAACCCAATAATTTTAAACAATCTAGTATATTATATGTACTTTCTTCATCCCACGAAAAACTTTCAAGTATAGGATCTCCAGGTTCCATTGATTTTGGGCAAGGTAAAAATAACACAGCCGTTCGTCCGTAAACCATCCCTGGCACATTATTCACGATCCTTTCTCCTTTCAACTCAACATACCCATAATCCTCTAATTTTTTAACATGTCTATATATTGTAGAACGGTCTTTGTCCAATCCTTCAGCTAACTGAGAGATCGACATATCTTCTACCTTTAGAAGATTCAAAATGTTTTTTCTAGTATCTTCGAGGAGAATCTTTATCCTCTCAGAGTCATGTACAAGTTCTACATCTTCCTTCATATAAAATCAAATAAGTAAGTTAAGTAAATAAAATTTCTGATGAATTACTACTCATCTTCCCAATTAATAATACCTTTGAAATCTGAAAAAACCTTAGAAAAATAATTTTCTAAATCTTTATCATTATTTATTTCAATAAGGTACAGTAGAAGTTTTAGTTTGATCAATTCACGATAGTTCATATCCATTACTTCTCTTTCTAATTCATCCACTTTTGTGGATAAATGTTGGTTCATACTTTCTATAAAATCATAAATGTTTATCAGAGTGTTTTCAGAGATTCCCTCGCTGTATCCTACCATATCGAGTTTTTCCAAGGTATCTATATTGTAACCCAGGTTCCATTTGATCATTAGAGAAGCTAATTTCTTTGTACTTTGAACATCAGGGTTAATTAAAAAGGTATCTGCAGCCCTTCCATATATCCTTTCTGGAATATGGTGTTCTTTTCTCTCCCCGACCACTTCTACAAAACCAGCATTTTCCAGTTTCTTTATGTGTCTGTTTATTGTAGATTGGTCCTTATTCAAAACTTCCGCGATCTGAGAGATCGACATGTTGTTAACTCTAAGCAAAGCTAGAATCTTCTCCCTGGTCTCCTCCAAGGATATTTTGATTCGGTCAATCTCTTTAACAGTTTCTACTTTTTGCCCCATAGATTCCATGTTCCCATGTAACCTAATGTAGATAAAATTTTTGTTTATATGTACAATCGTACACTATTTGATATCTAGGTCTTCTATTTTATTATATCCGTTGTCTCCAGTAAGTTTTTTGATCTCTCCTTTAGCTTTATCTAGTCTCTTTTCGCAGTGTTTGATCAATTCCATTCCTCTTTCATACAGTTGAAGAGCATCTTCCAACGATACCTGGTTCCTTTCAAGCTTTTCGTTAATACGCTCCAACTCTTCCAATGCATCTTCGAACTGCATGTCATCTATTCCTTCTTCTTCGATTTTATCACCTCCTCTGTGATAGCTTTAATTTTACCGTCAATCATCATGACCTTTAATTCATCACCCACTTCGATTTCTTCAATACTTTTGATCAGTTCGTCTTCCCCGGTCAAAATCACTGAGTACCCTCTTTTCATAGTCGACTCTGGACTCAATGCCTTCAATCTCTCAACTTTCCCTTTAAAATCTTGGTCTTTCTGTTTTAGAAACAATTCAATATTCTTCTGGATCTTTATCTTCAATTCATCTACTCGCTGTGTTGGTTCTTCTGTCAATAACTCTGGACTTTGGAATATAGGACGCTTGACTAGATTCTGTAGATTTCTTTCATTGATCTCAACGATATTCAACAATGCATTACCCGCCCTATTTAATAAATCATTTAATTTTAAAAGCAATTCATCTTTTTCAGGTACAACCATCTCCGCCGCTGCTGATGGCGTCGGTGCACGAAAATCCGCAACCAGGTCAGAGATCAGTAGATCAGTTTCATGACCAACAGCAGATATTACAGGCGTCTGAGTATTGAATATGGCCCTTGCAACCACCTCTTCGTTGAAATTCCATAGATCTTCAAATGATCCTCCACCCCGACTTACTATGATCACATCTACATTTTCTTCATCTAACCTTTTTATCGCTGCGACTATTTTCGGTGCAGCTCCCTTACCTTGAACGGGTGTAGGAGATAATATGATATCCATATTTGGGAATCTACGTTTTGTAACTGTGACTATATCTCTAAGGGCATCGGCTTCCTCTGAAGTTACCACGCCTATTTTTTCAGGAACTCTTGGGATCGCTTTCTTATATTTATCATCGAAAAGTCCTTCTTCAGCCAACTTTTTCTTCAGCTTTTCGTATGCCAAGTACAACTTTCCTTTTCCTTCTGGCAGCATTTCATTGACGATCAACTGATACTTACCGTTAGGGATGTATAATCCAACATCTCCTCTGCAGAGAACTTCCATCCCATCCTCTGGTTTAAAATCTAATCCTTTATTGCTGGCTCTGAACATGGCACATTTGATAATGCTGTGCTCATCTTTTAATTCAAAATACATATGCCTATCATTGTAATGGGTGAAATTGGATATCTCTCCTCTAACCCATATGTTTTGGATGTGTTCGTCTCTTCTTAGAAGCGATTTAACGTAAACATTAAGATCTCTAACAGTGTACACATTTTTGATCCCTTCTTTATCCAATAAGTCACCGTTCATCGTCTTCTATAAATTATGCACATCACATATATATTTGTTCTAGAGAGGGGGGGTAATATAAAAGTGAATGAGTAAACTATTATAACATGAATTACTCATAATAAATCATGACTACTGCTCTTACTGGTACTCCAGGGGTCGGTAAAACAACCGTAGCTGAATGTCTGAAAGAAGAGGGTTACAAAGTACTCGATCTAAACGCGTTCATAGATGAAAAAGGATTGAGGGGGGAAAGAGATGAAATCCGTCAATCAGACGAGGTTGACATATCTGAATTAAGAAATCACATAAGAAACCACATCTCTAAAACATCAGTTAACGATATCGTCGAAGGTCATCTATCCCATCATCTCGATTTATCACCTATAATCGTCCTTAGATGTTCTCCAAAAGAACTCAGGAAAAGGATGGCCTCTAAAGATTGGCCACAGAGAAAGATAGAAGAGAATATCCAGGCAGAAATTTTAGATGTGGTACTAATAGAATCGCTTGAATATACGGAAGAAGTTTATGAAATAGATACATCAGAAATGGATCCAGAAGAAGTCAGCAATGCAGTGATCAAGATAATGAATAACAAGGTTGATAATTATTCCATCGGTCAGGTAGATTGGTCCGACGAATTTTAGAAAACTAGCATCATCAACCGATAATATTAATAAAAAAGTCCATTATCCTTTACCATGGTATTGAACAGTTATCGGAAAGAGGCAGATTCCATAGTCAAACCGATAGCTGAAAAGATGTCGGGAATAGAACCGAACCTTCTTTCTGCATTCTCGATGGTATTTGCCATATTAGCTGGGGTTTCATTTTACTTTGGTGATACCTTATTTGTGTTACTTGGTGCAATCTTCGTTTTATCAAATTCCTTTTTCGACGCCATGGATGGTAGAGTGGCTAAACTTACTGGAAAGGCTTCTGTGAAGGGAGATTTTTTAGATCATGCCATCGATAGATACGCCGACATATTCATTTTAGGTGGGATCACTTTAGGACCATTGTGCAGTATGCCTATCGGATTACTGGCTATGATAGGTGTTTTGATGACCAGTTATATGGGAACCCAGGCACAGGCAGTCGGGGTGGGTAGAGATTACGGAGGTGTCGCTGGAAGGGCAGATCGACTTGTTCTATTGATCTTGATACCCCTAATTTACGTTGTACTGGAAAGCTTTTACACATCTAGTTTCATAATCTCAAACTACGAACTAGGAATATTCGATATATTGATGCTGTGGTTCGCAGTAGCTGGAAATATAACGGCCGTAATAAGGGGTTTAAAAACATGGAAAGACCTTGAATGATCATTCTTCATCATCAGTTTTATTCTGTTTTTTAAAGTCTTTTTTCTTTTTGTATGCGTAATACGTTAATGGATGTTTCATCCATTCTGCACTACATAGATCATCAGGTTCGAAACAGATACCGTTGGTCCTCATAGTACTGCAGCTAGGCATAGTATATTCAGTGCCAGAGATCTCACCTGTTATATGCTCGATCTGGTATAATGCTAAGTCTTCTCTGAAATCAGGCGATTCACTGAAAAGTGAAAGTATTTCATCGACTGACAAACCTATGTTGTGAAGGAAAGAAGTCATAGCGAACCTAGCTTCATGTGATAGATTGACTCCCTCTTTCTGTAATCCCAACATCTTTTTGATACAGGGCGGAAATTTTTCGGAATCCACTTCACCGAATTCAACTTCCCCGTAATCCTTCCTTTTTTCCTGTAAGAATTTTTCGATCTCTTTGATCTGAGATGAAAATATATCCAACAGTTCATCATTGACAGGTCTAGGAAGTTCTTTTACGATCCTCTGGAAAAGGCTTTCCTTGAGAAGACGTCTGTATTTATCGATATCAAGGTAGATATACCCATGTCTTAGATCCTGATTAGTAAGTTTCCATTGTGTCGATTTTAGGTGTTCAGTATTTTCCAGATAATCTATAAAATAAACCTTGATTTGGTCATTTTCAGCAGCACCTTCAATACCTAATTCTTCTCCGATATTCATAGTGTTTTCTAATGGTTCTTCACTTAATATATTTAAAAATTTTTCAGACTCGCCCAGTGCATAACGATTGGTCAAATAGTTATCGTCGACACAAGAAACTAAGATCCTAGCTATCGGGTACGAAAATAGTTCCATCTCCATATCGAGGTCATCGCTCATAGGTACTTCGTTTATCTCACCATGTTCGATGGCCTGCATGATCCTCTCTTTACCTCTTATCCTCACCATATCCCAGACTCTGTCCTCGACGAGTTCATTTAAACTTGGCCCTTGATGTTTGATGTATCTCTTGGAATCTTCAAGGAAGGGGTACCTAGCCATCATCTCCATGGACCAATCGTAATTTATATCGGGGTCATCTTCCATATATTTTAGATAAAAGACTCAAAACATACTTAATCCTTTTTGACATATAGAGGTATGTGTTTACGATAAGAAAGTGTAAGAAAAAAGACATCCCATCGGTTATCAAGATCGAGAATAAAAGTTTTGAATATCCGTACCGTGAAAATATATTTTATTACTTTTTAAATAGTGACAAATTTTTAGTTGCAGAGCTCGAGGGAAAAGTTGTTGGCTACATCATATCGGATATCAGGGGTGAAGAAGGATTGATCGTTTCTATCGCAGTTTTACGTAGTTATCGTCGGAAAGGAATAGGTAAAGCTTTGATGGAAAAGTCCATAGAATTGTTAGAGACCGACGTGGTAATGCTTACACTGAGAGAACATAATCGGGCTGCATTACGGTTTTACAGTAAATTGGGTTTCAAAATCAAAGGCATGTTAAAAGAGTACTATGAAAACGATGACGACGCTATCGTCATGAAGAAGAGAATTGATAAAAGTTTAACTTAAATCGTTTCTAATTCATCTATATTTAAATCTGTGATCTGTGGTTCATTAAACTCTCCACTGCTAACTTTGAGACCCGAACCTGTAATTATGCTTACCACTTTCTCTCCTTCCTCAATGTTTTCATGATCCTTCAACTTTTTAACTGCTGCTATCCCAACACAAGCTGCTGGTTGAGCAAATATCCCTTCAGAAGCTAATTCTTTCTGCGAACTCATAATCTCTCCGTCGCTGACTACGACACAATTTCCATCTATTTCTTTTAATTTTCTTAAGACCTCGTTCCCGCTTGGTGGGTATGGATTCGCTATGGCCTTGGCGAAAGTATTTTTCTCTTCTACGTGAGATATTTTGTTTTTCCCTTCATTGAAAGCATCGTAGATCGGTGAACAGCCTTCAGCTTGGACTGCTGTAAATTTTGGAAGTCGTTGAATTATACTACTCTTTTTCAACTCAATAAAACTTTTCACGATCCCTCTGAACAATCCACCCGAACTAGTGGGTATCAATATGTGATCGGGGATCATATCTTCAGCAATTTCGAATCCTATTGTTTTGTATCCCTCCACTCTATAAGGATCATCAGAGTTGATGAAGTAGATATCTTTACTTCTACCCACTTCCAAACTTGTAAAATACAGTTTTCCGTAGTCCCCGTCAACTCGATATATCTTTGGACCATAAACTCCGATCTGAGAAAGTTTGACTTTATCGATATTTTTTGATACCAATATGTGTGTATCTAGATTGAATCTAGCTCCGTAGGCAGCAACACTTACCGCCATATTCCCTGTGGAAACTGTGCCAATCTTTGAGAAATCATTTTTGACAGCTTGTTGAACTCCAAGGGACGTTCCCCTGTCTTTGAAACTCCAGGTCGGATTGGTCGTTTCATTCTTAGCAAAAAGCTCGATATCTAGTTCAGAGGAAAGTTTGTTCAACCGGGTTAGAGATGTATCACCTTCACCTAAAGAACCAGAATCAGACATATCGAATCCGTAAAATTCTTTGTACCGATTCCATACAGAACCTGGTTTACAAACTTCACCCGTCAGATATTCGAACTCAAGCGGTTCACCGCACTGGCATCGCTGTTCCGTATCCGTTTCAGGTTTACTTTTCGAACATTTGGTACATATCAGCAAAGTTTTCACTAATTATGATGATACATTACTGTCTTAAATCAGTTTTCTTGTTGAACTACCCTGCTAACGTTCCTGCGAAAACCTGCCATGCTAGAGCTGACTTTGCTACTAAACTAAGTATGATGTACATCCTTTCTCCATATAGGTAATCGGCCCAGGGACCTACCTTCTTGTATTGTAAAAGTTGATTCAGGGCGAAGATGTTGAAGAATATCGCGATCGAAACGAAGATCCAGATAACGAAACTCGGTACAGGTTCTGGTGACTCAGATACGGCGGTCAGTAAACGTATTGCGATTGCTATCCAAGGAGCTATACCAGCTATACATCCAAAGATGAACGGAGTCCATACCACTTTTTCCGTGTTTTGATTGTACGATTCCATAAGCCATCCAAATAGTATCATGGAAGCGTTAACGATGAATATCACTACCAAGAATTCTATGTTTGTTATTCCTACGAGCATAGCTATCAGGACTATCATCAGTGAACTACTGAACGAGTATTCAACCCATCTCGCTTTATTGATATGATTTTTCAGATTTCTTTTATACCAATCGAAGCCTATAGTAGATACTACAAAATGGGCGATCGCAGACATGAACAGGAAAGCAGCCACCGCTGGTCCCAATTGTAGGTCAAAAAGAGTACTAGTTACCATCCTATCCGTACCGGGAGGTCCGGCCATATATGTTCTAGTGATCGAAATGGCAAAGTCTGTGCTTAAGTATAACATTAGGGCGCCCTGTATAAAGTGTAACACTGCCATAAATGCATTGAATTTTCTTAATTTTTCGAATTTATTATCTTCGGTCATGATATCCCTCTATAAAGTGGAAAGATATAATTACATATATATTTTTTTATATGGCCGTAAGATAACCTTCTAATGACCAAACATATCCTATGAAAACCGTAAAATAGACGGATATGTATTAATAAATCATGAAAAACATACTCATAACAGCCGGGGTTCACGGGAACGAGATCGGCTCTATGTTTGTAGCTAGGGAGATCAAAGGTTGGCTTGAAGGGAGAGGAATTGAACAAGTAGAAGTGATTCCAGATATAAATCTAAAAGCCATCGAGGCACGTCAGCGAGAGAATCCAGTTGATTGTAAGGATCTGAACAGAATTTTTCCCGGTAATAAAGATGGTACACGTTCTGAAGTAATCGCCCATGATATCTTTCAAAAGGCGAAAAAGTTCGATGCCGTTATAGACCTCCACACCTATGGAGATGAGAGTAAATGTATCCCGTACATGTTGACAAAACTGGAATATGACTTCAATGAAGAACTCTGTAAAAAAGTGGGTATAAAATATGCTGTCCAGAGTTTAGGTGCTGAAGGACAATTGTTCATAGAACTGTCAAAGATAGGTATCCCATCCATGATAATCGAAGCAGGCGGCGCTAACTGGTTGAGGAATGAGATAGATATAGTGAGATCAGCTTTGAAACGCTTTATCGCTGGAGAAGAACCCGAAAAAGAAGTTCAATTTATCAGGGAATACGATCGCTTCAACCCAGACGGTGAGGGAGTATTCGAACCTGATGTTGAACTTGAAGATATAATCAAAGAAGGTGATGTCGTTGGATATCTAGATTCGGAAACTGTAAAATCGCCATGTGATGGGATCGTTTTAGGTTATAAAACAGGTGGGGAATACGATCCTGAAGAGATGAGTCTAGTGACCGTCGGATTCGGAGAATTTTGATCAAGAGGTTCCAGATCTATTATAATAGTAAATAACAACAATAATCCCGCTAATCAAAAATATGGCACTGCAGAACCCGCCTGCCCTAGCTATCAAATCTACGGTAGTAACCTGTTCTTGCCCACCATCTATCCCTTCTTGTTCCTCCTCTTCGATATCAAGGGACATCAAAGCGAAAACTACTGAGATCGCCAAAGCTCCAAAAATCAGTAGTGCGATCCCTATTTTCACTTTTTCATTCATCATTTTTACATCCGATAAAGATATTAAACATTTGTTCATCTTAAATATGTAACATGATAGAATTCAAGAAAGAAGTCGAAACCAGCCAGTTCTATGATCCATCTGAAGATGAGTTTAAAGATACTTCCGTCGAGATCAGATACGATCCTTTGACAGGTAGAACTTCTAGAATACTTGAAAAACCTCTTCCCATGGAGAAAGGCGCAGATATGGATAAAATGGAGAAAGGTTTCTGTCCCTTCTGTCCAGAAAATATCGAGACTGTCGGGGCGAGAGATTGTAAGGTGTTGGAAGGTGAGATGATGAAAGAAGGAGAAGCATCGCTGTTATCCAACATCTCCCCGTATGCAGAGTATTCGTTGGTGATACCTTTAACCAAAACTCATTACCTAAGGTTGGACGAGTTCAAAAAAGAACATTTTCTGAACGCTTTTAAGCTTGTTCAAAGGTACCTTAAAAAATTAACAAAGATCGAAAGTGACGTATTTCCAACTATAATCATGAACTACCTGAAACCCGCTGGTAGTACCGTAACTCATCCCCACATACAAGTCATGGTGACCGGGACACCTTTCGAGAACCAGGACCAGATCTTATCTTCTGAAGAAAGGTTCTATGACGAGAACGAAACATCGTACTGGAAGGAGTTAGTTAAGGAAGAAAAGAACGGAGAGAGGTTTATATCCGAATCCGATGGATTCACATGGAAGACTCCTTTTGCTCCTTTGGGCTTAGAACACGTTAGAGGAGTGTGTTTAGAAGACTTTACAGATTTAGAAAATGACTATTTAGAAGGGATGGCACAGGGTATCGTTAATGTTCTGAAGGGTTACTACGAAATGGGGAAGAATTCATACAACATCTCCGTGCTCATGTCGCCACTAGGAGAAAATAGGAACAGAACCGTCGTAGATATAGTCGCTAGAAGTAATTTTGATAAGTACTATTGGTGTGACGTTTTCTCATTAGAAAAGCTCCTAGGTGAAAAATCTTCCAATAAGGCTCCAGAAAACATAGCGGAATTTATGAGAGGTCACTTTTGATATTAACGGTACATAGGCTTTTCGTTCCTGAACTTTTTGAGTAATTTCTTTTTCAATTCTTTGTCAATCCTCTGGTACTTCGAATCTTCAGGATCGAAGGGATACCCTTTGTTTATAGGTCCCATCATAAGGGCACCCTCTTTATCTACAGATGATAATCGTGTAGGTTTTTCACTCATCTTTTTCTTGATAACTTTTTGTGCCTTTTCTTTATCATCCTTACATTCTTCTAGGATGTGCATAAAGTTCTCCAGTTCATCTCTGGTGAAATGCCGGTACCCAAAACTTGGAAGGTCCCTTTCGATCTTCACCCCGTCTATATCGATCTTCGTACCTTTGCCGATGGGATTCTGTGTATATATGGAATCGATCTTGAGGAAGTATCCGGTATCTTCACGTATGATATATATGTCATAGAACTCTCCAGACTTATCGGTCCAGAACTTCCATCCATTTGGATCTTCTTCATAATCTTCCAAGAACCTGTTCATCACTTTTTCCGCGTCCTGCATGATTTATGCCACACGAATTGATTAATCACCATTGGATTTATATTTTTTTGAATTTGTATGATTTTAGTAAACACATTTAATTAATACTTTTTACATTGTTATGTCAAGGTGATATAATGTCGTCGAAAACTTGCAAAGAATGTGTCTATTTTATTTCTCACGATTCCTATAACTACATTGGTTTCTGTAAGAAAAGGGAACAGATGTCTCTTTCCAAGCACGAATGTCCAGAAGCAAAAGAGATCAAATTCAAAGATGTGGAAAAAGTATTGGAAGAACAGGGTTGGGTGTACTGTGAGACATGTAAAAAACCAATCTACGATGTGGAAGAATTGAAGAAACATACCAAAGGTAAGGTCGTTTGGGAGTTTTATCCAGACGATGTAGCTGCTGAGGACAGTCCTGTTGGAGACTGAAAATATGAGTAGAGAAGAATTATTATTCATCATTGGTGGTGAACAGGGAGCCGGACTTGAAACTACTGCCCAAATATTGACGTACGCTTTGACCTCCAAAGGTTACGGCTCTATAGCTGACAGAGAGTACTATTCTAACATAAAAGGTAAACATAGTTACGTACACAGTAAAATCTCTTCCAAAACTTATCCAAGATCCTTGACGTACCCTATCCAGTTATTGGGATGCATGGACGCAGAAACTCTTTTTACCCATTATGAGGATGTTGAAGAGGAAGGATATGTTGTTTACGACGTTTCCACCGAAGATACCAACATCGACGATATTCCAAGCATTAGTCACGAATTGAAATCAGCTTACAAAAAGAATGATATAGGCAACGAGATAAATGAACTAATCCAATACTTAGAGGAAGAAAAAGATATAACCGCTATACCTCTCGATTTTCAAGCCCTTTTAGAGGAGCTTCAAGAGAATTTCGAATTATCATCATCCCATGCGTCTCGATATGTTAGTTCTATACTGATAGGTGCAGTATCTGGGCTTATAGGTCTTGATGAAAAAAGTCTAAACGTAGCGGTAGAACGGAAATTCAAAGGTAAAGAAAAAATCGCAGACCAGAACAAGTTTTTCGTCGAACTCATCTCCAGCAAAATAAAAGACGATCTCGGATCACCTTTAGAATTAAAAAAATCAGAACTGAATGAAGACAAACGTCTTCTAGTCAATGGAAACGATGCTGTTGGCATGGGTAAGATCATGGGTGGTATTTCATTCCAAAGTTACTATCCTATCACTCCTGCAGCCGACGAAAGCTTCTTTTTAGAAGAGTATGGAGAAGAAAAGAATATAGTGGTTATTCAAACAGAGGACGAGCTCGCAGCTATCAATTCTGCTATCGGATCGTCATTGACCGGGGCAAGGAGTGCTACCGCTACAAGCGGACCTGGATACAGTCTAATGGTCGAGGGGATCGGTTGGGCAGGTATCAACGAGGTCCCGGTGGTTGTAACTTATTATCAAAGGGGAGGACCAAGTACGGGTATGCCCACTAGAGGTGGTCAATCCGACCTTTTCTCAGCATTATACGGCTCGCACGGTGAAATTCCCAAGATAGTCGTCTGTTCCGGCGATCACGAAGAGGCCTTCTATGACGCCGTCGAAGCATTCAACTTCGCAGAGGAATACCAAGTCCCAGTCATACACATGCTCGATAAATTCTTAGCCAACTCTGTTGTTAACATGAAATCCCCTGACTCTTCCAACATAGAAATTAGAAGGGGTGATATAGGTGGTTCTAAAGATTACAAACGATTCACTGATGGCCCAGTTTCAAAAAGAGCCTTTCTAGGTCAGGAAGTCATGTGGTATACTGGAAGTGAACACGATGACTATGGTAACGTCACTGAAAATCCAGGAACTCGTGTTAAGATGCAGGATAAGAGGATGGAAAAACTAGAATTAGCATCTAAAGAAATCCCTGATGAAAAACAATTCAAATATTTCGGACCAGATAACCCAGATTTCATACTCGTCGGATGGGGTTCTGTGAAAGGTGTATGTCTAGATGCTATTGAGGAGATAGATGGAGCTTATCTTCACATAAAGATGTTCTCTCCGTTCCCAGCAGATTCAGTCAAAGATATATTATCGAAATGTGAAACTTGCATAGCAGTTGAACACACTCACACGCCTTTAATAAAGAGGTCTATAGCCATGAATACCGGTATTACCATCGGGAATGAGATCGTAAAATACACTGGTAGACCTATGCATCTCATGGAAGTGAAAAAAGCCATCAAAGATATTTTAGATGGAGATAAAAGGAAGGTGATAGAACATGGCCCATGATTATGAAAGCGATGTTTGGGTTGATTGGTGTAAAGGATGTGGAGACTTTGGTATAGTTTCCAGCATGTACAAAGCCTTTAAAGAACTTGAACTATCTAAAGAAAACACCGTAGTTGTTTCAGGGATAGGATGCTCTGGTAAGATACCTCATTTCATAGATGTTTCAGGAGTCCATACACTTCATGGTAGAGCTATCCCCTTTGCAACGGGCATAAAGATATCGAATCCTGAACTTGACATAATAGTCAACGGTGGTGACGGTGACCTTCTGGGCATAGGTGCGGGACATATCGTAGCTCTCGGTAGAAAAAATATCGATATGACAATCTTACTCCATGATAACAGAGTTTATGGGTTAACCAAGGGTCAAGCAGCACCAACTTTAGATAAAGATCTTAAAACAAAGGCACTATTCAAACCGAATATACAGGATCCAGTCGAACCATTAAAACTCGCTTTAACATGTGGTTTTACATACGTGGCAAGGGGTTCCGCTCTCGATCCGAAACAATTGAAAGAATTGATAATGGAAGGTATCCAACACGAAGGAACAGCATTCATTGATATTTTACAACCATGTGTTACCTACAACGATATCCATACATGGGAATATATAAAGAACAATGTTGAACAACTGGGCGAAAACTATGATCCAGAAGTCAAAGATGACGAGGACAAAATTAACCATGCGTTTAAGATGTTAAACGATGAAGAAAAGATATACACTGGAGTCTTCCTAAAAAACGAGAAGAAATCAACGTTTAAAGAAAGAATTCAAAAAATTCTCCCAGGGTACGAAGATACACCTCCTGTAAAACGTGAAATCGATCAAACAATTGCTCAGAAAGAATTTGAAGAGCTATTTAAGGAATACGTTATAAAGAGACTATAAATCGAGGAAAAAATAACAATCCTTACCTATAATCAATAATATATTAAAAGCATGTTCGGAATATTGGAACTTGGAACGTTAGCATGCGCAGCTATATTGATTCTAGTTCTAATCGTTATTATAATCTCGGTATTCTTCAAACTGATATTGGAGTTTTTACCTGCCACGGCTGCTTCTGTTTTGGTATATCTAGTTACAAACAGTATAATCTATTCTTTGGCAGCTTTTGTAATAATCGCTCTGATTATGACGTTTGCCGAAAGAAGAAAATTTTGATATTTCATTCAAAACTATAATGAGAAGTATCTCCATATAGTTTGATATCTGATTCATATCCCTTGATATCAACCATACTTAAACTAGCAGCTTTCACCTCTGGAGGGTCCCACAACCCCCTGAGTTCTCTCTCTTCAAAATGTGATAAGATGGTTTTAGATGCTGCAGCATGAGAGACTATCAAGACATGATCATCTGAATGTTTCCTTATGAGATCATTTAACGTGCCGATGACTCTTTCTCTAAGCTCGTAGAAATCCTCTCCAGATATTGGTTCATAGTTTTCAGGATCGTTCCAGAAATCATGAATAACATCAGGATGATTAGCCTCGATCCACTCAGATCTTTTGCCTTCCAACTCCCCGAGATTTATCTCCTTGAAACCCTGTTCTTCGATGATCTCGAGGTCATTAGCATTTGCTATTACCTCAGCTGTCTCAATCGTCCTCCCGGACGGGCTGGAATATAGATAATCGATTTGATGATCTTTCAACCGTTCAGCTAAATATTCAACTTGTTCCCTACCTTTTTCTGTTAAAGGTGAATCCTTCCATCCTTGAAAACGCCCTTCCCGATTCCACTCGGTTTCACCGTGTCTAACGATATATACTCGTGTCATAAATCAAGGATTGTAATGGGAGCCAATATTATTTTCTATTGTTCAAACTAGAGATAGTGCTTTAACCCCCATGACATCCTACGCATGTGAGCTGCTTCAAGCTGTGGATGAACTGGAAGCCAAACGACTTCCTTACATGCTTTCTCTGCATTAGTAAGCTCGATGTCCTTTTCAACAGCTTTTTCTTTATAGATCGGTTTTTGGTATCCTTCTCTAACTCCCATCCCAGCTTTCCTCATTGCATTGACAACTCTTTCCCTTTTTTCTTCATCGACTTTAAGGGCGTACTGGTGATATACATGTTTAGTTCCCTCAATCTCCGCAGGTGTTTTCAAATTCCCAGCTTCTTCCTCTGATTTGAGACTATCATTTAATATCTGAGCATTCTTTCTGCGTTTTTCATTGATATAATCCAATTTTTTTAACTGTTCGATACCTAAAGCGGCCTCTATATCAGTCATCATAAAGTTGTATCCGGGGATATTGTATCCATATCCAGTTCTACCGTGTTCCCTTAACATCCGGACTTTCTCACCCAGTTCCCCGTTATCCGTCGTGACCATACCTCCTTCACCGGTCATCATGTTTTTAGTAGCGTAAAACGAGAAGCAGCCGATATCACCGATACCACCGACTTTATCACCTCTATATTCCGCTCCATGGGCTTGACAGGAATCTTCGATAACAGAAAGTCCATATTCATCGGCGATGGAAATTATCCCACCCATATCTGCTGGTTGTCCGTATAGATGAACTGGAACGATCGCCTTTGTAGATTCACTGATTTTCTCTTCGATATTATCCGGTTCTATACAAAACGTTTCGTAGGAGATATCTACAAAAACGGGTTCAGCACCAGTCAGGAGGACAGAGGTCACACTTGATACAAAACTGTATGGTGTAACGATAACCTCGTCCCCCTTCCCCACACCTGCAGCTAAAAGCGAAGTGATCAGGGCCGATGTTCCTGAATTCACTGCAATCGAATGTTCAACTCCGATATACTCAGCAAACTTGTCTTCGAATTCTTTAACTTTCGGACCGGCTGCTATCTGCCCGGATTCTAGTACCTTCTGAACGGCACGTTTTTCTTCCTCCTCTATTAACGGCTCTGCTACAGGGATTTTGCCGTTCATAGAACCCTATATAATAACTCTTTTATTGAATTTTCCCTTAAAATTGAAGTGTTTAATGAAGATACTAAACCCGTTACTATAAAATACCAGGTATTAATTATAGATTAAAATCAAAGTTAGGTGTTTAATAATGTATGAAATAATAGGTGTATCTGCAAGAGAGATATTAGATTCTAGAGGTAATCCTACAGTTGAAACCACAGTAACGACTGAAATTTCTAGAGGGACAGCAGCAGTCCCTTCTGGTGCTTCAACGGGTGTTGGGGAAGCTCTTGAATTAAGAGATAACGGTTCCAGATTCGGGGGTAAAGGAGTTTTAAAACCTGTGGATAACGTTAACGAAGTTATAGCCTCTGAGTTACTCGGTATGGATGTGAGAGACCAGTCCAAAATAGATAAGATTATGATCGATCTTGACGGTACTGATGATAAAAGTAATCTTGGTGCAAATGCCATCCTTTCTGTTTCATTGGCTGCTGCTAGAGCCGGTGCCTATGCTAGTGAATTACCACTATACCGTTATTTGGGAAGATTGAATGACGTTTTATTGCCTGTTCCTTTCATGAACGTCCTAAATGGTGGGGAACATGCCGGCAATGATCTAGATATACAGGAATATATGATCGCACCAACTGGAGCAGAAAACATTCATGATGCAGTTAGGATAGGAGCCGAAGTCTATCATGAGTTAGGTAACAAATTGGTTTCTAAGTATGGTAATTCCGCAGCTAATGTAGGTGATGAAGGCGGTTATGCTCCCCCTCTAGGTGATCCTTTTGAACCACTTGATTTAATTTTAGAAACTCTTGAAGAAACAGGCTATGACAAGGTTGTAGATTTAGCCATAGATTGTGCGGGTTCAGAATTTTACAAAAACAATTCTTATCAATTCGCAGGAGAAACTCTAACTTCTGAAGATATGGTAGAATTCTATGAAAGATTAATAGAAGAATATCCGGTGATCTCTATAGAGGATCCACTATCTGAGGATGATTGGAACGGATTCATTAAACTTACAGATAGAATCGGTGATAGTGTCCAAATCATAGGAGATGATCTTTTTGTAACAAACCCTGAATTGTTAGAGAAGGGTATAGAGAAAGGAGCTTGTAATTGTTTATTATTAAAAGTAAATCAGATCGGAAGTTTAACCGAGGCTATGAATGCTGCATCTTTGGCTATTAGAAATGGTTACGATGTCCAAATATCTCATAGGTCCGGAGAAACCTGTGACGATTTTATAGCAGACCTTTCTGTTGCTTTATCCTCAGGTCAGATAAAGGCCGGTGCTCCAGCTCGCTCAGAAAGAACAGCTAAATACAACAGATTGATGGAGATAGAAGAGGAACTGGGGGAGAGTTCAAAATACGGTGTTATTGTATAATCGGAATGTATAAACCGAATTAATCTCCTACAAAGAGTACCGGTTTCCTGGCCTCAACAATAATCTCTCTTTCTAATGTGCCAAGAGCGAATGGAGGATATATCTTTCTTAATTTGTACTTAAATCCAGGTCTACCACGACTAGTGACAACTATATCGTTCTTTTTAGATTCTCTTACAATTTCTTTGTTTGGTTTCTTAGTACAAGCACTTATGTTGAAAGATATTTTGTTTTTCTCGGCAAAGGTCTCCAATCTACGGAAAGAAACTTCAGTTTCTTTATCTCCCCGGATACATAGGACTTTTACTTTCCCTTTAAAGTATTCAGCTAATTCTATTGCGACATAACCGGCTTCTACAGAGTATTTACTTCCACTTGTTGGATGGAGAATCTTCTTGGGGTCAACTATATCGACTATCGTATCGAAAAGCAGCACAGGTATAGTGGTATTTTCTAAGGTATGAATACATGTATTACCTATCTCGTAAGTCTGTATACCAGATTTAGATTGGGTTCCCATAACGATCATATCTATATGATTTTCCTCCGCATATCTCAATATCTGTTTACTCGGAACACCTTCTCTAACACTTTTCTTGATTTTATCTATACCCATATCTCGCAGTATTTCAACTCCGTCTTGGATCGCTCTTTTAGAGGCTTGATTCAAGTCTTTCATCAGTATGTCTGTTGATGGAACACTTGATTCAGTAGAGTATAATACATTTAAAAGATGGTATTGTGAATCCGGAAAAGCATTAGATGTATATCTGATGGCATTTTTTATGAGTTCGGAATCGTCTGTAGCTATGAGTATATTCTTGAACATATGTATAATCATAAGTTGATGTATATATTTACACTTTTTGCTTTTATTTAGAGTATTACTACAAAAAACAGAACCATCAAAAAGAATGCTATAAACAAAGACAAAATTGTTATTGGAAGGCCGGTTTTTGTGTATTTCCAATATGAAAGAGGATATCCCATCTTACCAGATATACTTGAGACGATCATATTAGTATGAGAACTGATTAGAGTTCCATTACCACCCAGGCACACTCCAAGAGATAGAGCCCACCAAAATGGATTAACAGCAAAACCTTCAAACATCTGGCTCTGTGTTATAAAGATTTCAACTGCAGGTATAAGTGCAATTACAGCAGGTATGTTCCCGATTATTATGGCCGATACCCCAGCTACCATAAGTACTATGAATATAGATAAAACTACACTTTCACCAGCTGCATTTACCATACCAAAACCTATCATTCGAATTATCCCCGCTTGATCCAATCCACCGATTAGGATAAATTTAGAAGCAAAAAATAACAATGTGGTCCAGTGAACGTGTTGTAGAGCTTCCTCCGGATCAGAAAGTGAAAGTATAAGAAGAAGACTTGCACCTGTTATGGCCACCAACCAAGGCTCGATACCGATTATATGATGAAATAAGAATAGTATTGTAGTGATTAATAAGACGAACAATGCTTTATTTAACAAGGATTTGTTAGTGATTGCACTTTTTTCATCCATATTCTTTATCTTTGAGAAATTTTCAATATCTGTTTCGACAATATCTTTGTAAATAAATTCAAAGACTAACAGTATCACAAATAGGATGATGATCACTATCGGTGCCAAATATAAAATAAATTCGTTGAATTGGATTCCGGTTGCACTGCTGATTATCACATTAGGAGGATCACCTATCAGGGTGGCGGTACCCCCTATGTTTGCGGATACAATACCGGTCATTAGGAAAGGTATAGGATTTATGTCCATCTCTTTTGCTATAGTGATAGTAACTGGAGCTAAAAGTAAAATGGTTGTAACATTGTCAAGAAATGCAGATGTAAAAGCCGTCACTAGAACAAAAAATGCGAGTAATCTATAATAACTACCTTCGGAAGCTTTTGCTGTTTTTATTGCAACATATTTGAAAAACCCGGTTTCACCTAGTAGCCCCACTAAAATCATCATACCCAGTAATAATCCGATAGTATTGAAATCGATATAATCAATCGCTGCATGGGTATCATAAAATCCCAAACCGTGTCCAAAAAGCAGCATACCAACGGCCCCTGAAAGGGCGGCTATCGTTCTATGGATACGCTTAGAAACGATACCATAGTAAGATAATGCGAATATTATAATTGAACCGATAACCTCTACCGTCATATCTTTCGCCTATTCTTAATTATTATATACACATTTTGAAAACCAGGATATGTTAAGCTATTTACAGTTTTTCATAGTTTATATTCATAGGTTTAAAATCACAGTAAAACAATGTAGAATAACCAAAGGAAAATAAACGACAGGAACAAAGAAAGTATAGTTATTGGAAGTGCCTTTCTCGCATATCCCCAAAATGATATAGGTTCCCCCATTTTATTAGAGATGTTTGAAACGACGAGATTTGCTGGAGCACTTATCAAAGTACCATTACCACCAAAACAAGTTCCCAATGATAGGGCCCACCATAGAGGATTTATTATAAATCCTGCCCCCAATCCCGAATGATCGATGAAAATATTAACAACTGGAATCAATATAATAGCGGCTGGTATATTTCCCATAACAATGGCGAAAAGACCACTTATCATAATTATAATGAACATGGATAAAACCAAGCTGTGACCGCTGAATATCTCTATCTCCAAGGCGATGATCTCAATAACACCAGCACTATGAAGACCTCCTATGACTATGAACAAGCCCATGAAGAATAATAAAGTTTCCCAATGGACATGTTTCAATGCCTCTTCAGGCTCAGTGAATGTCAAAAGTAAAAGAAGGCTAGCTCCCAAAACTGCAACAAACCAAGGCTCCAAATTTAAAATATGGTGAACAGTAAATAATAAGATTGTTATTGTAAGTATAAAAATTGTTTTTTTCAGCAAATCATAATTGACTATACTGGCATTTGCATCTAGTTTAAGTATATCATCAAACCTCGTCATCTCTTGATTAAGCAATTCATAGTTAGATAATTCAAAGACTAGTAGTACTATGAATAGAACTATGATAACAATTGGTGCAAGATATATGATGAAATGGATAAAATGTATATTTGCAGCACTTCCGATCATGATATTAGGAGGATCACCTATCAACGTCATCGTTCCACCGATGTTAGATGCGATCAATTCCGCCATCAAAAATGGAATAGGGGTCACATCTAATTCTCTCGCGATAGTGATCGTGATCGGCACCATCAAAAGAATAGTAGTCACATTATCTAGAAAAGCTGAAGTAAAAGCAGTCACCAATACTAGTAAAGCCAAGAGTTTGTAATAACTGCCGTTTGAGAACTTTGCGATTTTGATAGCTAAATATCTAAAGAATCCCGTATCTCCCAGCATTCCAACTATTATCATCATACCAAAAAGTAATCCGATGGTATTGAAATCGATATAGTCTATGGCTTGATTTGCATCGTAGAATCCCATCCAATGTCCGATCAGTATCATAAAAATACCGCCGGACATGGCTGCTATGGTTCTGTGTATTCGTCTGTTGATGATGCCGTAATAAGTCAGTGCAAATATTACTAGTGATCCTATTACGGTTATTTTCAACTCAGTCACCGACCAAGAGTAAAGGTATCGAACAATCTGCGATCAATTCTTTCTCCAAACTACTCAGTGCAAATCTAGGGAACAAGAATCTTAATTTATATAGTAAGCCACCTCTACCCCTGCTCCCTACTATAAAATCATATTTTTTTGATTCTTCGAGTAATTTTTCATCGGTCGCCTCTTTATCGATGATCAACTCGAAATCAATATCATTTTTTTCAGCCCTTCGTTGAATCCTCCTAGCAGCATGTCCAGGATCTTTGCTGCCAAAATGGTATGTTGTTAAACTTGCTTCGAAGTGAGATGCTAAACTAAGAGCAACCATTGTAGCGTCAACAGAATAACTACTGAAAGTGGTCGGATTAAATATCTTTTTAGGGATCTCAACTTCGCATTTACTGGAAAATATCAGCGATGGTATACTTGTGATTTGTAAAGAATGTATAGCGGTTTCCCCAATATGTACCTCCTGGGACCCCATTTTAGAATGAGTGGCCATCACGAGTAGATCGATACCGTTCTTTGTGATGTAGTTTGTTATCTGTCTAGAAGGAGTCCCTTCCGGCATAGCCACTTTTATACCTGTAATACCCATATTGTTCAGAACTTTTTTTCCTGATTTGAGCGCATCAGAAGATATCTCTCTTAATCTCTTCTGCATCAGTCTTGTTTGAGGAATACTTCCATCACTTGTATTGATCACATTGATAAGATGGTAATCAGCATATGGAAAGATAGTTGCAGTATATTCCATAGCTTTTTTCATCAAAGGCGAGTTGTCTGTGGCGATTAGTATTTTATTGAACATGATGAATCACTTTTTAAATTGATAGAGTGATATATACATATTTTCACGAAATTTTCTCTACATCTCATTCAATCGTCCTAAAAATATATAAAGGAGTCCTCTAATTTAGAAAATGATATATACTAGAGATAAAATATTTATTTAAGGTGGAGAAATATGGTCAAAAAAAGCCTGACGGAAAATCAAGAAGAATTGATAGATAGACTGATAAAAGCTGGTTTACAGAAAAACATAGCTAAAACTTTGGTTTTTGTTGCCGCAAAAGAAGAAACTAGAAGCCGGGAGATAGAATCATCAACTAATCTCAGGCAGCCTGAAGTATCAATTGCTATGCAGGAATTGAGAGAAAGGGGATGGGTAACCAAGAGAGATATAAAGAAAGAAGGTAAAGGTAGACCTGTTCATGGTTACACACTTGATAAAAAAGTTGACGAAATCATAGCTGAGATAGAACAAAAGGAAAAAGATAGGATCAAAGAGATACAAGACAATCTAAAACATATAAAAGAACTATCAGATAAAATCTATTAAAACTCTTCAAAACCCTCTTTTTTTCCTATTATTATTTTATCTGCAAGTTCTATGAATAATCCATTCTCTATAACACCAGGTATGTTATTAAGTTGATTGGAAAGTGTTTCTGGATCATCTATACCCTCAAAAGAGCAATCTACAATGTAGTTATGATTATCCGTTTTAAAAATGCTGCTATCATGCATCCTGATATTAGATGTACATCCCAGCATTTCAATACTACGTATAGTAGAATTCTTCCAGTGCGGAATAATTTCAACAGGTAGATCGAAACCGACTCCTAATTTTTCAACTATTTTAGTGGGATCGACAACGATTAGTTCAAAATCTGATTCAAAGGCCACCATCTTTTCTCTTAGGAGAGCTCCCCCGCCGCCTTTGATCAAGTTCTTGTCATCATCAACTTCATCTGCACCATCTATGGTGACATCGATCTTTTTGACTTCATCCAATGTTGTTAAAGGTATATTGAAGTCTTCTGCCATCATCTTTGTGTTTTCTGATGTTGGGATCGCCACGATATCTAGACCTTCTTCCCTGATTCGTTCTCCGATCTTCTCCACAGCATGCTTTGCTGTAGAACCGGTCCCCAAACCTACTACCATGCCATCTTCTACATATTCTGCAGCTCTAAATCCGGCATTTCTTTTTTCTTGTAACATGAAACTCTATTTATTTAACAGGTAGAAAGTATTTATTTTTTGTTAGAATAAGTGCTCATTTATGTTTTTGATTATACCTTGTATCACATAGTCATTAATTTCGCTTCCCTCCTCTTTAGTTGCCTTTTTAGCGTTACCTCTCATCCCCTCTGTCAGGTACTTTTTATAATTCTTAATGACCCTAAAGCGTGGATAATGAACTTCATTAGAAGGTCGATCTTCATCGACAAGATGACCTTTGATATCCATCATCCTGGAAGTTTCGAGTTCTCCACCATGCCCATCAGTTTCAGATACTTTTTCTCCTTTCAATTCATAAGCCAATTCATAATCTGAAAGCAGCATTATTTTAACATCGAATTCATCGATAATTTTCTCAGCAGATAATCTTAAAGCGGTCATATGAGTTGCACCCGCATGTCCAGAGATCACTATTATCTTTTCAAAACCATTTTTACATACGCCTTTTAAGATATCGTAAACGATGTTTCTAAGTGAATCAAACGAAATAGAAAGTGTTCCAGGTAAATCAGAAGTAGCTCTACAGTGACCATAATTCAATGTTGGTCCTATCACAGATTTTTTTCCTATCTTTTCTGCAACCCTTTCTACCATATAATCTGCTTGATAAGTGTCAGTACCGACAGGCAGGTGTTTGCCATGTCCTTCGCTGATCCCCACAGGTAGGAAGAATAACAAGTCTTTAGAATTTGAAAAATCGTCCATGTGCATTTCGTTGAAGTACTTTACAGATTTATCCATGATCAATCAATTGTTTCTTCATTATTAAAACTTGACTTTTTGAAAAATATGATCCTTACATCACCCTAATAATTTATATATAAGAACATGTTGTGTCCATTATATCCTACGGTGTTAATTATGGCAAGATTCCCAGAAGCTGAAAAAAGATTACTAGATAAGAAAATATGCATGGATTGCTACGCAAGTAATCCAAAGAAAGCAACCAGTTGTCGTAAATGCGGTAAGAAGAATTTGAGAATGAAAGCTAAAGAAAGCCGTAGGTTATAAACCTCAGCTTTATTCTTTTTTATTTTCTGGACAATCTGGGTTGGGACAGAATTCCCAAGCTGATTTCGTTTTTCTTGGAATTTTCAATATAGGTGAATCACATTCGGTACACTTTTCTCCAGTATACTCGATCTTACCTTTTTGAGGAACAGGATATGTGTTTTTACAATCAGGATAATTCGAGCATCCCAGAAATCTCTTTCCACGATATGAACGCATCTCTCTAAGATCCCCTCCACATTCAGGACATGGTCCTCTGTATCTTTTGTCTTTAGAATATTTACAGTTAAGATCTATACAGAGTTCTTCAGTATCTCCATAATGATATACCATAATCTTCGGTGAACCACACTCAGGACATTCTCCGCTAGCAGGTTTAACTTTACCAGACCTAGGAACATTGTAGGTATTTCTACAATCGGGATAACCGGAACATCCTACGAATCTCCCTTTGTTGGTTTTCCTCATCTGAAGAGTTCCACCACATTCCGGACATTTACCAACTGCATTCTGTTCTTTAAAAGATTCTTTTAACTCTTTCCGGATCTCTTCCTTTTCCTCTTTTAATGATTTGATCACTTTGGTTAACATCTCTCTAGATTCTTCGATAACCTCTTCGATATCCTGTTTACCCTCTGCGATCTTGTTCATATCCTCTTCTAGAGTCTTGGTCATTTCAGCCCTAGTAACCATCTCAGCATGGTTCTCAAGAGTTTCCACAACACTTTTTCCGGATTGTGTAGACCTTGGAACCTTTCCTGATAAGAATCCCCTATCGAATAATTTCTGTATGATATTATGTCTCGTACTCTTGGTGCCCAACCCAAGGTTTTCCATTTTTCTGATCAATGATCCTTGCGAATATCTATTTGGAGGTTTAGTTTCGTCTTCAGTCAGATCTACATCTTTAACATCGACTATATCGCCTTCTGAAAGGAATGGAACTTTTGTTTCATTTACCTTGTAATAAGGGTAATACTTTCTCCATCCTTCTTTTATTATCTCATACCCTTTACTGAAGAATTTTTCACCTTCAATATCAAATTCAGCTCGTCTAGACCTTGATACGGCATTGGGCGATAAAGTCGCTAAAAATCTTCTTAAGATGAGTTCATATACCTTCCAATCTCTACCATTCAACTGTTTTTTAGTAGCAGGTCGAATTGGATATATAGGAGGATGGTCGGTAGTTTGTTTTTTTCCACGCGTAGCGGTGATCTTCTTTTGAGTTAGGATCTCTTCTATCTCATCACCTAATTCGGAATCCGTAAGTTTCTTAAGATGTTGACGATAGTTCAAACTCTTTGGATAAACGGTATTTTCAGTTCTTGGATAGGATATCCACCCTTCGGTATATAGATTCTCAGCTGTACGCATGGCCTGGGCTGGACTCAAACCTAACTTATTTGCATCTGAAACGAATTGTGTCGTATTGAACGGACTTGGAGGTCTGTTCTGTTTCTTATTTTCTTTGAAAGAAGTGGTTGTACCAGTTTCTGCGTTTTCGACCTTCTCATAAATCTTTTCAGCTCTCTCTTCATCCCAAACTCTATCTTCGTCGAAACTCGCTTCGAATTGAAAATCCTTTTCCAGGAGGGCAGTTATTTTCCAAAACGGATCCGGTTCAAAATTGTCGATCTCCTCATCTTTATCGACTACAATAGCGAGGGTAGGTGTTTGAACTCTACCAGCTGAAATGAAATTTTTTCCGTACCTACCCGCTGTCTTGGATAAGAACCTAGTTAAAACCGCTCCCCAAGCAAGATCTACGACCTGTCTAGTCTCGGCAGACTCAGCTAGTTTCTCATCTACGTCCTCCAACTCACCGAAGGCACTTTCGATCTCACCCTTAGATAGCGAACTGAATCTAGCTCTTTTTACTTCTAAATCAGGTCGGTCTTCTATCAACAATCTAACAGCTTCAAGACCTATCAATTCACCTTCTCTATCGTAATCGGTGGCAACGATCACACTATCCGATTTATCTCCCATCTTTTTTACAAGATTAGCTATACGCTTAGCGCTGATCTCTTTATTCGGCTCTACATCTATCAGTTCTTCTTCATCCACCTTAGACCAGTTATTGTAATTATCTGGATAATCATACTCCAGTATGTGCCCCCTAAGACCGACAACAATGTAATGTTCTCCTTCTCTATCGAATTCGTAATAGGGTACTTTGTAGTAATATTCTTTATCTTGATCGCCATCTGAAAGCAGATAAGCTATACGGGATGCTGCGTTATTCTTTTCACAAATCACTAATGTAGTCATCGACTTCGAACATTCGCGAGGGTTATATAATTCTTCTGGAAATAGATTTGAGTGATTTAATATTCATACTGGATCGAGTCATTTAATAGGATTTTTTGAAATATTCGGGCTTTTTCCAGTATAAGACTCCAACAATCAAAAGTATAACAGCTAATACAGGTATGAGATAGTAATACATCGGTAAACTTTCCTCAGGCGGGATAAAATTGATCTTTATTTCTTCACTAGTTACATTTTGACAGAATTCATCTTCAACGAATATGTCTGCTGTTTTTTCGCCTTGTTCTAGACCTTCTGAATATTCTAATCTATAATAATAAGTGTTCTCATCCACCTTTTCAATCATCTCGATGTTTTCCATACCCTCAATGTTCAAGGACACATTGTAAGAAACGTCCTCAGCATGCTCTACCGTAGCTATGAAATATATATAATTTCCATCTTCTAATTCAAAGTCGATGGATTGTCTCACTTCAGATAACTCTCTTCCAACGCCGGATGAGATTATGTTAGGAGTCTGGGTAGGCTTAGCTAAAACATTCACCGTTAAGTTACGACTCTCTATCTCCTGACCCCTACTACTCACAGCATGAAATCTAACAGTCTTTTCACCAGGTGAAATATCTTCTTCGAATTCGTACTCATACAGATAAAGCCCTTCGTGTATACTCAAATCGAACTCACTTCTATCCAATTCAAACGATGAAACATCAACGTATACCCGAGATACTTCTCCTTCGAATTCACTCAGATCCGCTGTGAAGAAAATGCTATTTCCTTCTTCTAGAACAAAATTAGTCTCATTTCCCAATTCGTTTATATCAGTTCCAACACCCACGAATGAAAATTCGAGAGGCACTTCAAAAAGGCGTATTTCTAGTATATCACTTTCTATGCGATTGCCCGATGAATCCCATACTTCGATGGTAACATTATACGTTCCCTCCTGCATATCATCTTGATAATCTAAACTACCCTTGTAGATGTTCTGTTGGGACTCGAAAAGATCGATATGATCAACTGAATCGGTAAGTTCACTAGTATCTACTGTTACTTGTTCCACATTTCCGTTTGGATCTATGACTTCAGTTCTGAAGTGAATTTTGTTTCCATCTACCAAATACATCTCTGTGGAATGGCTAAATTCTTCGGTCTGGTTCGCAACCTCTGCTGATTCAATTATCGGTTCCTTCGCTTCGGTCTCAGTATAAAAAATATCATATTGATAGTCTATATCCTCATCGGATGAAGGATGATTTTCCTCCCAGGTTATCCTGTTTTGGTGAATAGACGGAAACCTTACTTTTACCCGTCCCCTCCTATCCTCGTCTGCTGGAATTTGACGGATCAATTCGTGCTCACCGTCATGTAAATTATAAAGCCATATGCTGTACCCTGTATTACGTCTATCACCATCGACTACCTCGTATTCACTCTTCTGGTAAATTACAATCTCACCATAGATGGTAGGGTTATCATCTTTCATTCCATCTCTGCTTATCTGAGTTCTTTCGCCTCCCATACTTTTGAAATATATATCATTATTATTGGTGCTGTTATACTCGGTCCATACGATCGTATCTTTGTATATCGAAGGAGAATGCTGATGTATGGATTGATTAGCAAGTTCAAACTCTGCAGGATCGTCGTAGGTTATCTCAGAGTCTCTGAAGTTTGGGATACCGTCATCGTTACTATCAACAGATAAATCGTAAATGAATATATCCCCTTTAAGTCTATCACCCCAATGATTTCTATAATCGGTCCAAACAACTTTATTTTCAAAAATATCCGGGTTTCTATGAGGAACTAAAGAATCATCAGTGTTTCTTGTATTAATCCGGTACGGGCCAAGGTTTTCAATGATGTTGTAGATACATATATCACCATAATAATTATCTGTATAGTCCTCCCATACTACATACCCATCGTGTATTTTAGGTTTGATCTGGTCCTCAGAATCAAAAGTCAATCGTTGAATATCTAATTCTTCATCTTCAAAGAGAGGGGATATATCTGTGTAATATATATCAGCTCCATCATTTCTGTAATCCTCCCAAACTACATAATTTCCCCAGATATCTGGGTTTATTTGGGTTGAATTATTGGTGGTTATCTGATATGTCTGCTGAGTTTCTAAATTATTCAAGTAAATATTTGAGTTCCTGTTACCCGGACTCGCCCACGTACCAAAGGAATCGTCACGGTAATCCTCCCATACTATATTATTTCCATGAATTGAAGACTTCATCTGCCAATTTGGATTTTCCGTTATATTGATTTCAGATTCAAACGTGTTCGAGAGGATTTCTGTGTTTGTCTGGTTGGATTCGGTACTATTCAATAATCCGAAAGATACAATAATCAATGATATAGTAATTAGAATAGCAAAAGAGGTTACCATCAAATTATTATAGTTCATATTCGTTGATATCAATATCTCAATTAAGTATTTTTTGTATTTATCTATATTTCGACCTACGTGTCATAAACTTTATATAGGGTATTTCTTCTCGTACATAATTAAAGAAACTATTTATAATAGGAGGAAAAAAATGAATAAAAAGATTACATGGGTTGTAACCTTTTTGCTATTTGTGGCGCTTATCGTATCAGCGTTCACGGTTATGGCAAATATTTTACCCCACGAAAGATATGGACAAGCATTCATCGAAGGTAGTGATGCTGACGATGGCCTTACAGTGACATCATGGATCGATGGAACTCAATACGCTGATAATCTTACTTTTTACGGCGACGGTTCCTTCCAGATCCAAACACCTGGAGATAGTACAGATGATGCTAGTATAAAAGAGGGTGGCGTTGACGGAGATACTATAGTTTACAGGATCGAAGATGCTGATGGAACATACATAGCAGATGAGAACAGTGTGTTCGATTCAGGTGCAATTGAATCAGGAGACCTTAATTTCCAAACTGCAGAACAACCAAGCACAGATGTCAAGATCAATGAGATAGTAACACAACCTGAATTTGGTGATTCACAATATGTGTACTTATACGACACAGATGGAATAACTCTCGGTGATTGGAGATTAGAAAATCATGATGGATTTTCAGCAACTTTAGATACTTTAGATACTGGAACTCATCCCGATCACGCTGAGTTGTTGTATGTCGATTTAGGAGCAACAGATGTAATAGACACAACTGGAGACTCCATGATGTTATCCTGGAATCCGGGTACAAGTGGAATAAACAACAATGAATGGGCTGTTATGGATAGAGTAGAATTCGGTGATATAACTTCACCAGAAAATACTACACATCCAGAATATCCAGATGCTCCTGGAGTTGGACAAGGACTTGTCCGTGATACATGGGGAAGCGATACAGATGACAGTTCAGTTGATTTCACATTAGCTGAAGAAACCGGAAGACCTGTTAATTTGACTATCGATTCTACTGAAGGCGGATCAGTTACGACACCCGGCGAAGGAACATTTGATTATGTAACTGGGGATGTAGTTGATCTAGTAGCAGAAGCAGACGCAGATTACAGTTTTGTAGAATGGACAGGAGATAATGGTACTATAGATGATGTTAACGCTGCAAGCACAACGATAACCATGGAAGGAAACTACTCGATAACAGCTAATTTTGAGATGGACGTTGCCCCAGGACCTGTTTATAATTTACATGTAGAAAAAGACGAGGCTGCTGGAGATCTCATACTTTCATGGGATGAAGAACCAAATGCAGATCAGTATAATGTGTACCATTCAACAGATGCATATGCTGATTTCGGAACGTGGACTGAACTCGACACTGTCACAGGATTAGAATACACTCACAGTGGTGCTCTCGGCGGAGATAACTATTACATAGTTCGTGCGGAGAACACAGCCGGAGAAGGCGCGAACTCAAGTATGGCGTTCTGTTATGAAGCATTCTTCGATAGTACTGAAGGCGGACTCCATTACACATCTGTACCGAACAATTTCGATTACAATGGTGATGGAGAGTTGACATCATTCGATGTCATCGAGAGTATAACCGGTGGAA